>QHXD01000252.1 GCA_003223895.1 Acidobacteriota bacterium | reverse complement strand
CGTTTCGAGGAACAAATCGCCGCTCTGAATGCCCAGCCGGAACCGACGAAAAACGATCAACCGGATCAGGGGCTGTCCGCGCAAGTGACCGCAATCGTGAAAGGGGAGATAGCGCGCGTGCAGTCGCTAATGGATGAGATCGACGGGAAGTTGGCGGATACCTCTCTGGAAATGGCGGCCGAGATGCGATTGAGGCGTGAACGCGCGGACCTGGAAGCTTATCTCAAAGGTTTGCGTTACTCGCAATCGAAGCCTTAATTTCCGGTCTGTCTCGTCAGCTTGAAGTCGCCATCCCGCTTTTCTTGCGGGCGATTCCAGGTGCCGCTCAGGGTGTTCTTGTTGAGCTTGGCCTCGATGACATACCGGCGGCCTCGAGGCTCGTAGGTCGCCTCGAATTTCACCACGCCGGTCGCGGGATCGAACGATGCATTCTCGATCGGAAAGCCTGTGAAGTTCCGGTACATGCGGCCGCCGGGAGTGCCCGGCCGCACCATGCCCGTGAGTTTCTTTCCATCCCAGTTGAGTTCGAGCGAAATGGTGTTCCGGTCATAAAAGGCAGGACCAAAATCACCCACCCATGTTCCCGTCAGAGGATCGCCTCCTTCCTGCGAACCTTGCGAAGCGGGTGCACAGGAGGCGACCAGGCAAAGCCCCAGAAGCAAACAGACCACGTTAAAACCTTTCATACCGAGGGCCTCCGACCGCTGAAAATCGTACCACGGCTCGGCGGATTTCAGATTTGCACTCGCCAACCGCCAATTTGTAACAGAGATCTTGAGATTCCTGATCAGCCTTATCGATTCTCGAACATCGCTGATCAAATTTGAAATCTATATTCCAGATTGGCGGTTGGCGAGTGCAGATCTAAAATCTGCAGTCCAGACGGCCGGCTTAAGATCTGTGCTATAAGACCGAGAAGTAGGAGGGGCAATGAATAACAATAGACGGATGAAACTTCTGGCGTGGGTCCTGGGCGCAGTCGTGTGGATTGCATTGATCGCCCCGAACGCGCAGGCGCAGGTGCCGCCGGATATCGAGGACGCGCTGCGAAAGATCGGACAGATCGTCGATCCGCCCTGCACGGCAAAGCTATATCGGCCTCTGATGCCAAAAAGCGACTACAACACGTACTGGACCCCTGGAGCGTCCGCTCCAGTGACCCAGACAATTCTGTATCCGGGAATCACACTGGCTCGTGACGTCTCCTTTGGTCCCAATCCCAAGGATCTCGTCGATATTTTCACAGCCGACAAGGGTGGCGCGTCGCGCGCTGTTCTTTGTTCCGGGCGGCGGGGGCAACAAGATCGAGCAGCAGGCCAGGGAAGCCAACGCTTTTTACGACAACATCGGACGGTGGGCCACCGAGAACGGAATGGTCGGAGTCCTCATGCAGCGCCATCCCGGCACCAACTGGGACGACGGCGGCAAGGACATTTCGCTCATGATCCAGTGGATGCAGAACAACATCTCCAAATACAAGGGCGATCCGGACCGCATGTTCATCTGGGCGCATTCCGCCGGCAACGGCCCGCTGGGTGTTTACATCGGTCACCCTGAACTTCATGGACCGAAGGGAGTGGGAGTGAAAGGCGCAGTCTTCATGTCCGGGAATCCAGTTCCAGGGTTGGGCGGGCCTGCGGGCGGAGCCGGCGGTGGCGCTCGCGGTGGCGGACCTGCCCTCGCGGCGGCGGGCAGCACGTGCGGTGTCGCAGCAGGCAGTACAGAAGGTCTGATCAGCGGTCCAAGCGGTGCCCCTCCGGCCGGTCCGCGCGGCGCGGGTGGCGGCCGTGGTGGTGCTCCGCAGCCCGATGCGGCCACGCTGGCGGCGCGATCGAATCTGTCCGGTTTCAAGACAACCAAGGTGGCCGTCCTCCTCGCCAGAGCCGAGCTCGATCCGGGAGTCACCGGGACTATGGCCGCGGCGGACATAGCTTTGCACGATGAGCTCTGCAATGAGGATGGTCCGAAAGCAAAGGATGGCGTTGGCCATTGCCCAACGATGCTCTTCCTGAAGGGAGAGAGCCACATGTCCGAAGTCTTCTCGATCGGTACTCCGGACAAGACTGTTTCCGGACCCATCCTCGCATGGATGAAGAAAGTGAAATAAACCAAAATCCGAGCCGCGTCATTCGCGGCTCGAAATTTCGTTGTAGTTCGTTTTCTGCGGATGCATGCTATGCGCATGCTCCGACGTTTACGAAATTGTGCTGTGCTGGCTTGTTTTCTTGCGGGCGTCTTATTCGTTGCCAAATCCCACGTTGTGGCAGATTCGTCTGCGGACGAGCCGGAATTCTATTTCACCCGTCTGGTCTATTCTCAGAATCGTATCGCGCATGGCTACTTCTATCCTTTCACGATGCCGAAACCCGCTCCCTACCATTGTCCGGAATTCGGCGGAAAAAACTTTTTCCCACCGCAAGGCTGGGGCTGGGCAACGGATACTCCGGGCGCGGACTGCAAGCTCATGGGGGCGATTCACCGCTTGACAGGCCAGCATGTCTACCCGAATCCCAACTACATCGAGATCATGGACCCGGATCTGTTCAAGTATCCGTACGCGTACATCGTCGAACCCGGACAGATGTACTTCAGCGGGCAGGAAGCTGCGCGGCTTCGGGAGTACCTTCTGCGTGGGGGCTTCCTTCATCTTGACGACTTCTGGGGACTGTACCAGAAGCAGAACCTCGAAACCGAACTCCGGAAAGTGTTCCCCGAGTATTCCATTCAGCCCATACCGCTGAGTCACCCGATCTTCCATACGTTCTTTGACGTGGACGAGATCATCCAGGTTCCCAATGAGGGACAGGGTTGCCGTGGCGGACGAACCTGGGAGCAGCCGGACGACACTGAACCCCGAATCTATGGGATCTCAGATGAAAAAGGGCGGCTCATGGTTGTCGTCACGTACAACACAGACCTTGGCGATGCATGGGAATTTATGGATCTCCGCTGCTACCCCGAGAAATACTCCGGCTATGCAATCCGGTTGGGACTCAATTTCATGATCTATGCGATGACGCATTGAAAACGCGGGCTAAAGCTCGCGACTACATTGTGGAGATCACGCGATCGATTCGTGGTTCCAAAATGTAGTCGCGGGCTTTAGCCCGCGTTTTCCTATTTTGCGGTGCAGGGCATGGGATTCCAGCCGGCAGCATCGGAAAGCTTCTTGAAATTCGTACTCGTCACGAAAGGCGAATTGACGTACACGGGATCATCCACGGATGTCGTCACGACCAGCCAGCGATCACCGTTGGGCGCCTCGTGGCTGTCGTAATATTCGGTTACCACAGCGTTCGCACTATAGGGAACGCCGTTCTTGCGCAAGTATCCCGGGCGAATGTGAGTCGTCACGACTTTCAAATCACCGACTCGCGTTGGCCCCCGCCCTCCGCCTCCGTATTGCCACTGGGCAACGGAATATCCCTGCCACGTTGGTTCTCCGGCTGGCGGCTGTGCGGCGCCGAAATGGAACAGGCGGGTTTGCGTTCCGGCATCAGTGTCGATGCGCAGCGTGTTGTCGTTTTCCCAGGTGACGTGCAGGCGCCCGGGCACGCGCATGATAGCCGGGGCGCCATAAGACTTGCATTGGGTGCCGGCCGCTTCATCCTTCGCCGGATCCCAGGCATCCGCCACGCGGCGGCCCTCGGGAGTGAGTGGAACACCGCCGTACTCGCCTTTGTTCGGCGTGACCATTCGAAACTTCCAGTCTTCAGTGACAACAGACACCCAGTATCCGGTAAGATCGATCGCCGCAGACGCTTTCGGTGTCGGCGCCGGCCCCGCGCCACGGACGCCGCGTTGTGCGTCAATGCGGCCTGGTACCGCGAGCAAAAACAGGACGGTGGCGACCACGAACATTCTGTACTTCATGATTTCCTCAGACCCTAATCAACGACTTCACCCGTGCGGTTGCCCCAGGTCAATCCGTCAGCCGGCCGCTTGAGAGTCAGCATTTGCACTCTGTACTCGCCGGGACTGCGCGAAGGACGTCCGGTGACGATGACATAATCTCCCACCCTGAGTGTGTCTCGAGCCGCTCCATTCGATGGCCCATCGTTGCGTTACTCCGGCTGGATCCGGAGCCTCGATGTAAACGAAAGAGTGCGGGTTGCGGAAGACAAACTGCACGAGTTTCCCTTCGACCTTGATTTGTTCTTTGCTGTTGTAGGTCGCACCGAAGGAATGGTGAGCATACACTGCCGTACCGGCCACCAGGGTTCCGGCAATCGCTAGAACAAGTATTCTCCGAATCATTTTTTCTCCTTGAGACTTCGATAGACGGCCTCGACAAACATATCTGTTGTCCAGGGACCCGTATTTGAACCATATCGTCCATCAAAGTCCATCGTCGGCCGCGCCGCTTTCACTTGCTCGAGCGTCCGGCCGTTCTTGATCATGTCCTGCACGCGGTCGCGAATCATCACGACCATGTTCCGGTAGGAGGCGACGTCGGCGGTGTCCGAGAGCCGTCCGTGACCGGGCACGATCCATGTGCCGCCCTGCGATCTGTACTCCGCCACGGCCAGATCGAGAATCTGGTTCAGCCCATCGATGATCCCCTGTACGCTGCCGCCCTTTTCCAGATCGATGGCGGGATAGCTGACGGTCGAAAAGATATTCCCGGCGCTGATGACCTCCGAGTGACGGAAAAGCACGATACTGTCGCCGTCGGTATGCGCTGCCGGCGTGTGATAGACGATAATCGGTTCACCGTTGAAGTATTCGCTGAGCTTGTAGAAGCTGCGATGATAGGTATCCGTGGGCCACGCGCCCGCCGGCGCCGGAGCCTGCTTGCCGGTCGGCGCGCTCATCCTGTTGAGGACGTTTTCATGCGCGATCACCGATGCAGTCTGTCCCACATCCGCGACGGCTCCGGTGCCGCCGCCGCGAGGAAAGAAACCGGAGGCTGCGATCTTCTCATTGCCACCGGTGTGATCCGGAGATGCGCTGGTATTGATGACGTAACGCAGCGGCTTCGCGGGAGCGGGTGAACCGATGATGGTGTTCATGAACGGACTCGACCACCCGTACGGAATGCGAGGACAATTCAAACCCATGCAGTTGTTGGGAGCGGGTCCCATGACCGTGGCGACCAGTTGCTTGACTGCCGCCTGAACCTTGTCGGTCATCCGTGCCGAACCTGTATCGACCAGCAGAACACCGTCCGGCCCAACCGACACCGTGGCGTTGCTGCCGTCGGCTACCAGCATGTAGACGTTGCCCTGAACCGGGAGAACATGCACTTCGCCATCATTGGGACTCTGATCGGCGATCTTGCGATCCGCCGCAACGGCCGTTCGAGACAAAGGCGCGATCGGCGGCGCATTGGGTCTCGATCGGTATTCCGGATAGGTTGTCTCTGCGCCACCCCTGGCCGCCACTGCCGGTACCCAGTTGTCCCGCTCGAGCCACTCGGTCAAAAACGTATTCTTGCCCGGCAGGGAATGCGGCACGGCATGCGGATCACTCCCGCCGTTCTCATCGAATGATGTCGTACAGGGTTCGAGCCGAATCTGGGAACTCGGATCCAACTGATAAGTGGTCGATTGAATGAAGGGTTCGGTCAGATAGATGGGATCGTCAACAATCATGAAGATGGTAAGGAGACTGTCGTGGCGCGTGATGTACTCGGTCATCGTGTACATGTCGCTGGTTTGAGGACCACTGCGCTTCAAATAACCGTCCTTCAGGTGAGTGGTCGTCACCACGAGCGTGTTGCCTTCCCATTTTCCCGTGGAGAAACCCGTCCAGCTGTGGGGTGCCCACGCTGGAGGATGCGGGCGCCCGTCGAGATAAATCGGACGGTCTAAAGACCGCCAGAATTGCACGTGATATGCGGTGAGTTCCCGCGTGAGGGGATCGATTTCCTTGATGAACCGCGCACCCCCGACACCGCGCCACTGGTGCGGAGCTGAATGTGGACGGCACTGATACTCGGGTGTGCCCCAGATCGACTCGGCAGTGGTTTCGGCCCTCTGTCGGCCCGCATCGTTAAAGGGAATTCCCGTGTAGTCGCCCAGTGGAGGTTGACCTGGATCCTCATTATTCCTTACGATCCATTCCCCGGAAAAGTCGGTTGGACTGTCCTGGCGGCCGACTCCTTCCTGGGAAAACGTTGGAACATTGACCAGCATCGCCACGACGAGCAGAAGCAAAAGTCCCGCAATCCTGGTTCGATTGACGAAGTCCATATCACCCCCTGACAAGATCACAGTTCAGAAGTGCAAAGCGTCGATGTTAAGATTTTTGCAAACTAACATCGGCACTTCTCGAAGTCAATCAATCGCGGCAGAGGAATGAATATGCATTTTTCAAATCTTCTGTGCCTGACGTTTGTGCTCTTTGTGGCCATGCCACCACTCCTCAGCGCACAGACGGTGGCGTTCGGAATCAAGGTTGGCCCGGAGGCAACCGAATCCATCCTGGCATCGTCACATTACCAGAGGAGTTCGAGCCGCCGGGTGATCGGTCCTGTATTTGAAGTGGCACTTCCTCGGACTTTCGCTCTTGAAGCGGGTGCATTGCACAGGCAGGTCGAGTACCACGAGTCCAATATTGTTTACCCTGTGTCACCTGCAGACCTCGGCGAGGAGCGGGAATCAGAAACCACTGCCCACTCCTGGGAAGTCGCGTTAGTTCTTAAGAAGTATATGGACGTTGGCAGTCACGTCCGGGCATACGCTGATGCTGGATTTAGCGGGCGCCACACCAGTGGCACTACTCACACGCAGGGTTTCATTTTGCAGCTGAAGACTACTCCCGGGCCTCCAGGGCCGCCCCCGGTAATGAGGACGATGCCGTTTTCATAGACGGAAGTCCACCTGAGCTGAAGAGGGATTGGGTCGGAGGATTCCTGCTTGGAGGCGGTCTGGCCCTCAAATACAGGTTCGTGGGCCTGCAACCGGAATTGCGTTACACGCGTTGGTCCGCCGAAACATTCAGGAGGTCCGTTAGTCCCAACCAAAGTCTGCGCTCGAACAAGAATAGCCTCGATGTTCTTTTCGGTGTCACCTTCAGGAGGTAAAAGATGTGAATGAACTGGAAAGCAAGAGGAAGAAACCACAAAAGGCACAAGAAGCACATAAGTTTTTTGTGCCTTTTGTGCTTTTTGTGGTTCCTGTTTCCCTTAGTTGCGAATTCGTTCACAGTTTCATTGACCGCCGCTACCGAAAAGTTGCCTAAAAACTTACGGACGCGAATCGTTGCACTCTGTTTTGTGCCGTCGTACGATGCATTAACTGCGTTACAACGTCAACAGACAATGAGGTGAACAATGAGAACGCGACTGCTAGTGTTTTCGCTGGTACTCGTGGCCGCCCTCGCGCTATCGGCGGTCGTGTACGGTGCCGATATGTTTTCCGGAACGTGGAAATTGAATCTTGCCAAATCGAAATTCAACCCGGGGCCGGGGCCCAAAAGCAACATGCAGAAGATCGACCCGGTTGCTGGCGGAATGAAGGTCGTCACGGATGGCATGAACGCCGAAGGGAAGAAGGCGCACAACGAGTACACGGCCAAGTTCGACGGTAAGGACTATGCGGAGCACCCGATGGTCGACGGAAAGGCCAACCCAAACGGCGCCGACATGATTTCGATAAAGAAGATCGACGATTACACGTATGAGGCAACCACAAAGCAAAAGGGCAAAGTGCTCACGGTTACCAAAAACGTGATTTCAAAAGACGGCAAAACCCGAACCGCCACGGCTACCGGAAAGAATGGCCAGGGACAGGCCGTGAACAACACGGTCGTCTGGGAAAAGCAGTAACGGAAGATTAGCGTCCGACCAATGGCCTTTGCGCTACCCGCATGAGGCGGTGTCAGAGTATACGTGTGTCAATTTGGTGTGTCGCCACACGGCTGGAGGCCATAGGTCGCCAACGCCGTTTGTCTATCCAATCCGGATGACGCCACACCAAAAGTTTGGAAAATCGCACGTCGTTAAATTGGTCGGATTCAACTGATTCAATAAGTTATCCCGTGGTATCGAGAGTGCTAGCCGACATGCAGCGAGTTTTGCTGAAGAAGTTTGGGGGCACCTTATGGAACGCTATTGTGTGACGCGACAAGGATCGAACGTGGTTTATCTTTGCAATACCTACGACGAGGCGAGCAAACGAGCTCGGCAGCTAAACTTCAAAAGAATCTCTCGGTGTTGGTCTATGCGACCCAAGGACCGGCCCTCCCTGGAAGATTCCGGCCGCTCATTACTGGCATTTTCCAGCCGACGCCGTGCGTAGAAGACCGCACTGTACCGGAGTCTCCAAACGTCAAAGCGGCGTTTATGTCTTATAGAAGGTGACGGTCACGATCTCAGGTTCATTTGGTCCGGCGAATTTCCAAACAGCCGAATGGCCTTTTCGCTCTAAACCATCGTGTAGCGGGTTTCCGGCATTGGAAATTGTCAAACTAAAGTCCGCTTGGCTGTCGCGATAAACCAAATCATCGCGGACTCGAATTTATCTCAAACAGCGGCAGCGGACCGCCTGGAGATCAATCAGCCCAAGATTTCAGCACTGGCGAATTATCGGCTTGATGGGTTTTCCGTCGAGCGCCTGATGCACTTCATAAATGCTCTGGGCCGAGATGTCGAAATCGTAATTCGTAAATGTCGTTCACGTCGAACTGCGAAAATCCTGAGCTCTACGAACACCACACCACGAACACGGTCCTTAATTAAATACGCGTTGTAGGATTGAAGTTCTATCGCTTCGACATCCTTCTTAGCATCGACGAGAAGCGGCAAGAATTTTTTTTGAAAACTTTTTGTTGAGAGCTGGGTGATGAATTATTCACATATCTTCCACAGGAATTTCACAGTTGTTGTTGAGCGCTATCCCCCTGTGTGGTGTGTAGATCAGCTCTCCTGGTTGTTTCTGTTCGATTCTTCGAACGTTAATTTCCACAGCATTTTGCACAACATTTCCACAGCGTTAAGCCTTTGAGAATACACAACATGACGCACGGGGCGTGACTTGCACCGATCTCTGCCGATTTTCTAGAATGTCTGTTCGTTCGGATACTCTGAAGAACAAATTGCTGAGCGTTTTTACCTTCGCTGCTTTGGTTCCGTGTACGCCAAGAGCAACAAGGGGGGATATTGAGGTGTCTGTCGCTCAGGAAGCCGGGATAGTTATCGTGACTGGACTATTTGCGGGGATTTGGATCTGAGTTGTAAATCCCTGAGCGTACGAGCCACGCATCGACGCGATTCTTAAAAATACCCAGAACCACCTCTCAGGAGAAAACTTGGTGACTAACGACCGCCCGCCCGAGACCGAGTACATCGGCAGCCTTCCATGGGGCACTCACTTATGTCAGTTCCAAAGTACGCACGAGGAACTCGCAGACACGCTTGTACCCTACTTCGCAGCAGGACTACAACAGGACGAGTTCTGTCTTTGGGTGACGTCTGATCCGTTGAGTGTGGAAGGAGCCAAGATCGGACTGAGAAAGGCAGCGCCGTATATGGACCGGTATCTCGATATCGGACAGATTGAGATTTGGGATTACCGTGACTGGTACCTGCGCGGCGGACACTTCGATGCTGACCGGGTACTCGGACAATGGGTGGAAAAGGAAAAGCGCTCGCTGCACTGCGGTTACAAGGGATTTCGGGTTAGTGGGGATACAGCATGGCTGGATAAACGAGACTGGCCGGCCTTCATGGTCTACGAAGCCGAAGTCTATCGAGTCTTTCCGCAACATCGCATGATCGGCCTTTGCACGTATCCCCTGGACGGCTGCACAGCGGAAGCAGTGCTGGAAGTTGTTCGCAATCATCAATTCACTCGGGCGCGAATGGCGGGGGAATGGGAGATGATTGAGAGTTCCAGCTTCAAGACTGCAAACGGAGAGTTGAGGCGACTGAAAGATCACACGGAGGAAACAGGTCGCTCGGAAACCGCTGAGGCAAGGCTAAACGAGCGCCTTCGTATGGAAGCTTCGGTATCCGAGCGCTTACAGCGGTTCTCGGCCCACGTTCTTGAGCAGCAGGATGAAAAGCGGCGATGGGTCGCTACCCAACTTCATGAAGTGACTGCCCAGAACGTCTCCGCGATCGCCATCTACCTCGCTAGTTTGCAGCAAAGGAGATCGGGGCCTTCCGCAGTCAAATTCATACTCGCGAAATGTCACACGCTGTGTGAGCAGAGCCTGGAGCAGATCCTCACCCTCTCGCATCTAGTCCACCCCCTGATACTCGATGAATTGGGCCTTGCCGCTTGTTTGAGCCAGTACATCGAAGAGTTCATGAAGCGGAGCTGCATTCACGTTGAATTCGAAACAGGGCCGGAGATTGGACGCTTGCCGCTGGAAATGGAGACTCATCTGTTTCGCGTCGCGCAAGAAGGACTCTCGAATATCCTCCACCATTCGAGGAGTCTCAATGCGATCGTTCGTCTGCACAGACAAGCAGATCAAGTGATCTTGCAGATCGAAGATTTTGGCCGAGGCATGCCCGCAACCGCTATTGCGGCTGTGTCGGGTGGCGCGGGGACAGGCGGACTCGGAATACTCGGAATGCAGGAGCGTCTTCGGAAGCTCAGCGGGCGCCTTGAAATTCGATCCAGCAATCAAGGCACGATGTTGACGGCCAGCATACCACTTTGATAACCGCAATTGTCTTCGTTTCGGATGCAATTGTCTTCGTCACGGATCCTATTGCCTTCGTCACGTCCCCTATCGTCTCAGAGGCGAACTCAATTGTTCCCCTAAACTGAAGCAATCATTTTCATCGCGGACCCAATTGTCTCAACGACGGACATGGGTTTCTTCGCGACGAAGACGTGTGCCGCCGGCGGAGGCGGCCCAAGAGCTTGCGATTCATCGAAATCAGCCGAGCAACAAGATGGCGGCAACCATCGGTCCAAAGGCCATCAGCACAAAATCTCCAATTCCATGTTCGATTAAAATTGGTCCTAGATTTCGCGAAACGCCAGTAGTAAACCCCGGCAACAAGTCCGAACGGCGCGCGATAAACCTTTTCCTACCTAACCTGCTGGTTTGTTGAGCGGCACGTTCGTTTCCACGCACAGATCCCGATTTTCGATTGTCCGTTTTCCATTCTCGCCCGTTGTAGAGAGTATGGGACTCGCAAGAGAGGGCTATTCGGTTCCGAGAATTCGTCCCGCTCCGGCTGAGACAGTTTTATTACGATACGGCGCAGTCCACCAATTCGGTTCAGATGCAGGGGACTGAAGACGGCTCGAAGATTGTTTTCATTGGCAACTCAACGCGGTGAGATTGTGTCGTTCGTCGCGGAAGGTGGTATGGGCGCCGTGTACCGCGCACAGGATCCGCGGATGGGACGAGACGTAGCAATCAAATTTTGCGCGGAGCAGGTTCAGCGAACGTTTCTCACATGAGGTTCGTGCAATAGCTGCTTTGAATCACCCTAATATCTGTACGCTCTACGACGTGGGTCCGAATTATCTGGTAATGGAACTGGTCGTAGGCTCCACTCTAGCCGAGCGTCTTGCGCACGGTCCGATTCCACTGCAGGAAGGACTCGTAATCGCAAGGCAGATCGCGGCTGCACAAGTTCGATAATTTGCGGTCGGATCCCCGCTTCGCCGACCTTTTACGGCGGCTAGGCCATAAGTCGTGACTCTGGCTTTCGGGGAGAAAGTTTACAACTGGTCGCACGCTTCAATGATGATGGCCCATGAGTTCGAGCGTTGCCGAATCCGGAAGTGAATCGAATTTGCGCACGAGAGTTACAACTTGCCAGATGTCATCATCCGAGAGGAGAGTTCCCCAGGCAGGCATTGCAGTGTTTCGGATTCCGTGCTTCACGACCCAGAACATTTCGCTGTCCGTGTATGACGTTCGACTGGTGGGCAAATGCGGCGCCGGTGGATAAAACGAATCGCCGTATGGACTGCCTGACTCCTTCGAGACTCCATGACAGCGCGAGCACATTTGGCGGTAGATCCTGGCGCCGGCGATCAAGTTTTCCTCTGATGTGGTCATTGGATTGTCGTGTTTGGGCGCGTGCCGTGCCGCCGAGGCACGGAGCGCGAACCCGAGTAAACCCGCTTCCAGGCGGCTTGGAGCAACATCGGCCTGGACCGGCAGTAGACCGAGGCTGGCGGAGGAGAACAAAACGACAGCTCCAAGACCGTAAGCGGCTATAGCACCGAGTACAAAATATTTCATGGCCTGATTGAATCCTCTAAAACAAGGAGCGTCCCTGTCATGTCCTCGTGGCCGTCGCCACAGAAGACGTCACAAATAAAAGTGAACTTGCCGGCTTTGTCCGGAACGAATCGTATTCTCTCGACAACACCAGGCTTTACTTCGGCCCGGAGGTGGAAATCCGCAAGCTTGAATCCGTGGTGCCGATCTTCGCTGACCAGTTCCAACGTGACGGGCACACCTTTCTTCACCGTGATCGTGCTGGGCTGAAATTGGAAGGTTGAAGCGGTGATCCGGACGACCTGTTCGTCGGTTCGCATCTCCCTGGCTGTTGACCGGCCAACCATCGAGATCCCGGTCAACGCGCCAACCATCATGGTGTACGTGATGAGTCTCTTCATATTCATTGTCCCCTCACGATTGGAAATTCCTCGATCTCGTATTGCGCCTCGGCGACCTTTGCTTCCACATTTCGAAATCCCAGATCTCTGTACGGTTCGGCGGGGTCCCAGGATATTGGAGCTTTCCTGGGAAGCGAACCCGGCTGCGGAAGCGCCCACATCACAGACTTGGCCGCATGATGCGAGATGTGTCCCGTCATATGGTGGTGCTCCTGGTGAATGTGGCCGTACAGAACCGTGACATTCGGATGCTGGAGCAAAACGTCGATGACCGCTGATCCGTCGCGAGTTGCCCAGTCCCATTCTGGATACAGGTCGAACAAAGGCCGGTGCGTCAACACGACAATTCGCGCATCCTTCTTCATCTGTTTCAGATCGGATTGCAACCACAGCAGTTGCTTGTCACCGACGCTTCCCGAAGGGTCTGAAACATTGTCGAGACTGATGAAATGAACTCCACGGTGATCGAAGGTGTAATGCAGATCACCGAAAAACTCCTGGTACGCTTCCCCGCGATCCAACGATGCGTCATGTTCTCCGGGCATGAATCGAACGGTCTTCACGTTCAGTTGACTCACGATGTCGCGGAACTCGGCCATGCGGTCGCGCCGGATCCTCGAATCGTCGCTGGTTTGAGTGAGGTCACCGGTGAAGACGACGAAATCGGGCCGTTCGTCGAGAGCATTGACTGCAGCGACGGCTTTCTTCAGCGTCCCTTGAGAATCAGGATTAATGTTGGGTCCGCTGAAACCCCAGTGGGTGTCGGACAGTTGAACAAAGTAAAAAGATTCATTCTCTTTCTGACTGGACCCACCAGCCCGGACCGTCGTTCCCGACACGAACACGGCGACGCCCATTCCGGCCAGCTTCAGCAGATCCCGGCGATTTAGAAGGTTATTCATTGTTGACTCCTTGATGTGTGATGCTGAATTGAGCAGTGGTCAATTTGCGCCGTCCGCCGAAGCCCGGGCGACGATTTGTTGCCCCACGTGTGTTCCCAGGTTGAAACCCCCGCTCACATCGAGCTGCGTGTGGATCCCGGCGTCAAAGGTAGAAGCGCCGGCATCGTTTGCCATGGATGTGAACAACTGCACATCGTTTGGGAACAGGGCGGACATGATGGCTGCCGAGGCGCCAGAGGCGCATGCATGCCCGGACGGAAAGCCCGGATGCTGCGGATTTGCAAAGAGCGTTGGTATGGTGGGGTCGGCCTGGCTGGGCCGCAACTCGAGATATGCGTATTTCGTGTCCCAGCAGGCGAGCGTGGCGTCATGCTGGGCGATGGTCTCGTAGGCATAGGCCCGTGCTGCACGCGGCGCGTTCCGGTCCAGGTGATTCTGGAAGATCTCCAGATCGACCTGTTGGAGCCAGGGCTGGAAAAACCCGGGCTGCCAGAACCAGGCCAGGTGGTTAGTGGCGTTGGTACGGCTGAGATTCTTTACTCCCGCATACTCCATATTGGCAACATCGGATCCGAATACAGGAGGCGGGCCGGGACGGAAACTCGTGGGAGAGGTTATCACCCACGGCTTCCAGGAGCCGGCGAGAGGAGTCACTGGAGTACTGCTGCTCCACATACCGGGAGCGGGCGGATAGGAGCCGTTGAAGGCCTGGCCTGAGCCGTCGCTTTGAGCGAATGCGATCACTGCCCTTCCGATGCTCTGGCCCAGGTCCAGTCCACTGAAGGCATCGCTCGGGAACGCCACGCCCGCCATCACCCGTGAAGTCGCCGCTTCGTCCGCCATGTCGCGGCGGCACCCGCCGTAACAGCATGTTCCGACGGATAGGATGGACTCTGCGGCACTGCGACGACCGGCGCGACAGCGGGATCCAGGTCGCTTGGATGAGAGCGATTGTAGGCGTACTTGGAATCCCAGGCAGCGATGGTGGCGTCAGAAATCGCGGCTGCCACGAGGGCAAGAGCCCGCGTCTGAAGTGGAGCAGGAAGTCCCGCATTCACCACCGACTGCTGGGCCAGTTGCATCCACCTGTAGCCGGGCGAGCCGGCGTCCCAGAAATGGATTGCGGCAAGGGTCGCCTGGTCCCGCTGCGAAATGCATTCCCTCACCCATCGTAACTCGGTTGCAGTAATCTCGCTGTCTGGAGGCGCCGGCAAGCGCAAGGCACTGCCGGATGGGATTACCCACGTCTTCCACTGACCGGCGCCGGGCTCTACTTGAGCCATGAGGGTGCACGTCATCATCGACGTGACAAGGATGTATAAGATAAATTTGTTCATGCTAGTCTCCTTAAATTTGTCGACTTCACTGAGCAAGACCAGCCGAGCGTTTACTAAATTCCTTCGGGAATAAAATCGCTGCAGCCGCGGTTTACGTAGATATCGGCGCAATGCGTAAGAGGGAAAGATTGCTGGACCAGAACGAATTGACCGGTTTCAATGAGGCTGTCCTGCCGCATTTGGATGCAGCCTACAATTTGGCGCGATGGCTGACGCGCAACGAGCACGACGCCGACGATGTGGTCCAGGAAGCGTCTCTGCGCGCGTTCAAGTATTGGACGGGTTTTTCGGGTCGGGATTGCCGGTCGTGGCTGCTTGCTATCGTGCGAAACACGTTTTACACCTGGCTCCGGCAACGATCGATTCAACCGGAACTGACGGCAGACGGAGAGGTCGATGACATTGATGACGGCACTCCCAATCCGGAGAGTATGGTGCTCCAAAATGCGGATCGAGAAATGTTGAGGGCGGCGCTCGAGGATTTACCCGTGGAGTTTCGCGAAGCCATCGTTCTTCGAGAGATGGAAGGCTTGTCGTACAAGGAAATCGCAGATATCGCGGGAGTCCCTATTGGAACCGTGATGTCTCGTCTCGCTCGCGGGCGCAAGCGGCTTCAGATTTATCTGACAAGCCGTGCTGCAGAGAATTGCTTATGACCTGCAAGCCGTCGAGAGCCATGTGCAAGGGTGTGCGTCGTGTTTGATTGAAGTCGACAACCTCCATTCTTTGGTATCAGCTGTCGAAAATGGGGCATTGCGGTTCAAAGCCTCTCCACGCCTGAAGAGGAATGTGCAAGCGGCCATTCGTGCTGCAAATCCCAGGGCGAGCAGATCAATCTTCCACTGGCGCTGGGCGAGCGTTTTCGCATCGGCCGTTTTGATAGTCGCGCTCACATGGGTTGCGACCACGCGTTGGAACAGGTCTTCCGAGGAGACGCAGTTGGTCAACGACATCGTCTCCAGTCACGTCCGTTCGATGATGGCGAACCACATAACGGACGTATCCTCTTCCGATAGTCACACCGTGAAGCCGTGGTTTGGCGGCAAGCTCGATTATTCACCGCCAGTGAAAGATCTAACCGAGCAAGGATTTCGATTGATTGGCGGCCGGCTGGAATACCTCGAGAACCGGCCAGTCGCAGCACTCGTTTACCAGCGCAGCCAGCATTTCATTAATTTGTTTGTTTGGCCGTCGAATGGCAACACGGGCAAGCAAGAGGATCAGCTGACGCTCCAGGGTTACAACCTGATCCACTGGACCAAATCCGGAATGACCTATTGGCTCATATCCGAACTGAACCAGCCAGAGTTGAACGAATGCGCCCGGTTGTTGAAGGAATGACATCCAGGGCGTCGACGCGCTCAACCGGATTTCTACCCGAACTAATGAAAACACGGAGGCGAGCCTTTCCTACAGACCGTACACGATGATGACGGGTTTGCCGTTCGTCTGGAGGATGGTGTCTTGCAGACCCGTGGCGACGGCTATCCGTTGTTTCCCGCCGGTCTCATAAGTGATGACGCCGCCGCCCGCGGGCTGTTGGGTTGGCAATCGATGCAGCACCTTTCCTGAGGCCGCATCGAATGCTAGCAAGTCGCCGTCGAGACCCGCGGTGAATACGAGTCCGGTAGCAGTCACGGCGATTCCGGCAACCATCGGCGCCGGAGTCTCGTGGCGCCATCGAACAACTCCCGTGTCCGCATCAACGGCCGTGATCCAGCCCTTCCTGCGCTCCTCCTTCTCGCCAAAAGCATTGGCCGAGCCGAGGAATTGCTTTTCGGGCTCAAACACGGGTGACTTTGTGTCGAGCTTCAGTGTGGTGCACCAATCGATGCTGTTAACGAAGACCAGGTTGGTTTCGGGCGAAAATGCCGGACCATTCCACAGGACGCCGCCCGCTGTGCCCGGGCAGAAGAAAGTGCCTTCAGGCGTCAGTGGGGCGTCGACGTTCACGATGCTGGTTACTGGTGTCTTCCATGCGACTGCTTTGTCGTCGATGTCGATGGCGTGGAGATATCCGTCCTTGCCTGCAGCCATGGCGCGGCGCCTGCCTCGCCTGGTAATAACCAGTGCAGGCGCCGCAGCCTGATCCCAGTCGTGGACATCGTGCGGCACGAGCTGATACCAACTGCGCAGAGCGCCAGTCCTGGCCTCGAGCGCGACGATCGAGCCGGTATAAAGATTGGCGCCCGGCCGGTAGTCGCCGAAGAAATCCGGCCCCGGATTTCCCGTGGATGTATACAGTGTGCCGGAGTTCGTGTCGATTGAGAGCGCAGTCCAGACCGAGCCTCCTCCCACGCGCACGCCCTTCGGCCAGGTTTCTGCGCCCGGCGCATTTCCGGTCGGGACCAGTGGGAAAGTCCACATGACGCGTCCGCTGTTGGCATCCAGGCCGGCGAGAATGCATCCACAAGCTCTTTCCGCTCCGGACGTGCCGATAAAGACCATTCCATTCCAGGCTACCGGCGACGCCGCAATCGTTGCAGGCCTGCCATCAGTTTCCGTGAGTCTGGTGGTCCAGAGCTGATCACCGCTGCCGAGGTCGTAGGCCATCACGTTACCATCGCTGAATCCGCGATACAGCCGGTTCCCGGCAATCGCGACGCCTCGCACTGTCCGGCCCGGATTCTGCATCTCATGCCGCACGCGCCACCGCAGAGCGCAGTTCGATGCGTCCACGGCGTAGGTGTACTCGCTTGTCGCGAAATACATCGTTCCATTCAAAACGAGGAGGCTGCTTTCAAATGTCGATTGTTCCGGCAAGGAGTACGAACAGATCTGCTTCAGGCGGGATACGTTTTCGGGCTTGATCTCCGAAAGCGGCGAGTATCCCGTCGAGCCGTAATCGCGGGCGTATGCCGGCCAGTCCGCCGCTGCGGGATTTTGACTCGATGCTTCCGGCGGCCTGAAGGCAAGGACGAGACAGCGGATCTGAAAACTGACAAGTGACAATTGACCATTGAACATTGACAAAGCTTTGTCAATGTTCAATGGTCAATTGTCACTTGTCAGTTTTCAGATCCGCAATGCTAACGGGATTCTCCCAGCAACCGAAGTTTCTCCACCACTTCATCGTAAGAGACCTTTTCCCTCAGGCTGGCATATGAACCGGGGAAGTAAACGAGTGTAAGATCCGCTCCCGCTTCGTTAACCTGGTTGACGACAACGGCGGCGCG
>QHXD01000199.1:7109-7908 GCA_003223895.1 Acidobacteriota bacterium | reverse complement strand
CTCTGATGGATCGGGGGAATCAGGAATTCGATCTCTACCCGCAGAACCGAGGCTTCATTCAAGCCGATCGTCCGTTCCTGGGGACGGATGTTCTGGCCTTCGAACCGCAGGGTCACTTCCTGATTGGGAACGTCGAGCTGAAACCGGCCGTCATTGTCGGTCACCGTGCGCTGCTCGCCAATATTCGAGCTTGCGATCACGGTAACGCCGTAGACGGCTGCGTCTTTTGAGGTTACGACCACACCGGAGATGGGTCGCATGGCATGTGCCTGCAGTCGTAATGTCCCGCTCAAACACCACAACACGATCAGGGTTCGTAAGGTCATCTTCATAGGCATTCTCACCGTTATTTCAAACTCATATGCCTATACGCCAACAAGATCCGCCTTGGATGGTACAAAAATTCTGACAAGAAATTCAGAAACTCTTAAGGTTTGTGCGCCGATTTGGAGGGCAACATGGTTCTTTCAAGAGGTCGTTATGGTTTTAAAGCAATCTCATCTTGTTCTCTCAATTGTTGTTCTCCTATGCATAGGGATCATCGCTTCCGCAGCGGTTGGTGGAAGTATTTCGGGCACAGTGAAGGACTCGAGTGGTGGTGTAATTCCAGGTGTCACGCTCACCCTGACCAATACCGCTCTGGGGACCCAATTTAAGGTCATGACTGACGGTCAGGGACTCTATACATTCCCGAGCTTGCCCGTCGGACGATATGACCTGGCGGTTGAAGCTTCCGGATTCAGACCCCAAAAGAAAACCGGACTCGTGATCGACGCAGACAGCGCGCTCCAGGTGAACG
>QHXD01000199.1:0-7097 GCA_003223895.1 Acidobacteriota bacterium | reverse complement strand
CCGAGGAGTTTTCTGAAGTCCACGTAGACACTGTCGCTACCCAGCTCGGAGAAGTCGTGTCCGATGTCAAGATGACCACACTCTCCCTGAACGGCCGCAGCTATACGGATCTGCTGGCGATTCAGCCAGGCATCGCGCCGATCACTTCGCTGAAACCAAACGCCGTAATCATGGCGGGAGTCACCGGCACGATCGCTCCTTCCGGGGAACTCAGCGCAGGAAACGTTTCGATCAGTGGACAGCGAGAATCGGCCAATGGCTTTCTGGTGAACGGAAGTGACGTTCAGGAGCACATGAATGGCGGAACGGGTGTTGTTCCGAATCTCGATTCGATTTCGGAGTTTCGCGTTCTGACAAATAACTTCGATCCCGAGTACGGCAATTACAACGGCGGCATTATCAATGTCGTTACCAAGTCGGGTAGCGATCAATTTCACGGAAACGTATTCGAATTCTTGCGGAACACATCCCTGGATGCCCGGAACTACTTCGCCTCCGAGCGCGCCGCGTTCAGGCAAAACCAGTTCGGCGGCACGATCGGCGGGCCGATACGCAAACAACAAATCTTCTTCTTCGGCGACTATCAGGGAACACGCACAACGGAAGGTGTGGACACCGGTCTGATCCCAGTTCCGACTTTCCAGCAGCGCGCCGGCAATTTTTCGGATGCCGTCAGCGATTTGACCGGCAGCGTCAATGGCAGCTATTGGGCGAATCTGATTTCGCAGAAGCTTGGTTACACCGTCTCACCCGGCGAACGTTATTACACGGCGGGCTGCACGAGTTCTGCTCAATGCGTTTTCCCCAATGCCGTGATTCCGGCGAGAGTTTGGTCCACGCCCGCTCAACGATTGCTGCGATACATCCCCGAGCCGAATTCCGGTGACGGTCTTTTCTCGACCTCCGCGTTTCCGCACACAGTCCGTGACGACAAGGGATCGTCGCGCATCGACGCAAACAGCGGTCTGGGTTTCCTATCCGTGTACTACTTCTACGATAAGTACAGACACGATGATCCTTATCCGGGCCGGCAAGGAGGCGCAAGCGTACCGGGCTTCGATGCACTGACGGCCGGCCGAGCGCAGCTGTTCTCATTTAGCGACACGAAGGCTTTCGGAGGCACCACGGTCAACGAATTTCATTTCAGCGTCACGCGTAACGCCAATGATGTGGGGAGGCCGCATGGCGGAACCGGCGTGAGTCTTGCTTCTCAAGGATTCGTGACCGGGCCGGGAACGCGCGGGATCGTTGTGCAGGCGCCACAGTTCGAGGGTGTGGAGAACATCGTCTTCAACAGTTTCGTCATGGGCGTGACGGTCACCGGCGTCGATCAGAACAACACGACCTATCACTGGAGCGACAACCTTTCAAAAGTCCGTGGCGCACACACGATGAGGTTCGGGGGCCAGTTCCGTTACGACCAGGTCAACATGCATCCAAACGCCACGTTTAACGGTACGTTCACGATCAGTGGGACCGAGACGGGCTCCGACTTCGCGGACTTCTTATTGGGCATTCCCAGCAATTTCATTCAGACCACAGGCGGAGGTTTTTACCTTAGAAACAAATATGCGGGCTTTTATGGCCAGGACAGTTGGCGCGTGCGAAGCAATCTCATTATGAATTACGGATTGCGCTGGGACTTCATCGAGCCCTTCTATGAAAAATACAACCAGATTCAAACCGTCGTGCAGGATCAGCAGTCTATCGTTTATCCCGGAGCGCCCCGAGGTTTGGTCTTTCCCGGCGACCCAGGAATCCCTCGCACATTATCCCCGGCGCGGTACAACAGTCTCGCTCCACGGATCGGCCTGGCGTATTCGCCCGCCTTCAATAATGGAGTTCTGAAGAAACTTTTCGGTGGCAGTGGCGACAGCAGCATTCGCGCCGGCTTTGGGATGTTCTATACGGCCTTTCAAGGATTGTCGGCGGGCATCATGTACGGCGTTCCTCCTTACGGTTACAACTACCTGAGTCCTGCGCCGCCGTTGTTCGATAAGCCGTTCATCACAGCAGCGGACGGTACCGACAACGGTCAGCGATTCCCATTCCCGCCGCCGCCGTTGGACGCCTCTGCCAGGAAGCCGTACAACGTCAATTTCGCGAATTACATTCCCGTGAATGCCGCTCCTTATTTCTTTCATGATAATCGCGTGCCGTACGCTGAAAGTTACATGCTGTCCATCCAGAGGCAGCTCGCCGCCGGCACATTGCTCACTCTGAGTTACACCGGAAATCAGGGCCATCACAACATGGTCGTGCAGGAAGCGAACCCGGGTGACCCCGCTCTGTGCTTGAGCCTGAGCGATCCGAGCCAGGTGGCGCCGGGAAGCCCGACCTGTGGGCCATTCGCTGAGAATGGTGTGTTTGCAAGAAACTCCGGTCAGGTGATCAGGGGAACCCGAGGACCTCTGGGACCTAATTACGGTACCGTAACCGCACAGAAGGCGATCGCGAACTCGAATTACAACGCATTTGAAGCAAATCTTCGGCACGCGGGCAGGCGATCGGACTTCCTGCTCGGCTACACCTTCGGCAAGTCGATCGATCAAGGATCGAATCTCGGCGAGCAGATCAATCCCTTCGACACGCGGCTCAGCCGGACGATTTCATCATTCGACATAAAACATAACTTCGTCGCGAGCTACAGCTACACACTGCCGTTCGATCAGTTGTTCCAGCCAAATCGCTTGACTGAGGGGTGGACCATTTCAGGCACAACACGATTCAGTACAGGCTTTCCAGTCACGATGTATAACAACACCGATACATCTCTGCTTGGCACATTTGGCAACGGAGTCAATAATGACCTGGTAGACACTCCCGACTTCACCCCGGGCCCGTTGCAGATTCACCGTAACCCGCGTGATGGAAAACCAGCATTCAATACATCGCTATTCAGCCTGCCGGATTTGGGACAGTTTGGCTCATCGGCGAGGCGTTTCTTCTACGGACCCGGCATCCAGAATTTCGATATGGCTTTGGCCAAGCGTCTTCGCCTGGACGAAACGCGATCGATTCAGTTCCGGCTGGAAGCTTTCAATGTGTTCAATCATGCTCAGTTCTACGGTCCTGCATCGGTTGACGGCAACATCAGCAACTCGACCTTCGGCCAGGTCGTTAGCTCGGCGCCGCCGAGACTGGTGCAGCTCGGAGCCAAGCTTAATTTCTAATGCGGATCAGCCGAGAAAATCCTCAACTTTGAAAACCACATCCGGGAATGCGGCTACGGAAAGGGAATCGCCGGGGCGGAGTATGAGGCAGGTCTGGTAGGCGCCGCCGGCAGGGTCACGAAAGACGAGAAGCGGATCGTCTTCGAGATTCTCGATCCACACTTCGGGCACTCCCGATTTGGCGTAACGCGGCAGCTTGACGTTCCGGTCGTACATGTATTCGCCTGCATCACGGAGCGGCGGGCAGTTGTCATCGCTTGCCCGTTTAGCCCCCCAACGAGTATGCTGGCGCCATGCCGGTGCCCGTGAAATGGATCGTTCTGATGTTCGTCATGATTGTGGCGCTGTCGCCCCTTGGCGAGATCTTCGATCGAACCGACGGGTGGTCCGAGGATGGCTCCGATCTCGCGCTTTACGTCATCTCCCTATTTTGCTTTGCGGCCATATCGATGATGCGTCGCAGCGGCGCCGTCATCGCCCGGCTCACATCGTCCACCGCCGTGGTGCTGCAAATTCAGCAGCCTTCGCCTGAGCGAAAACAGGGGCATCGCTGTTCCGACGAACGCGCGCTCTTTCTCGCCTTCTGCGATCTGCGCATTTAGAAATCCGCAACGCGGGCTAGAGCCCGCGACCACACCGATCCGAACAATCTCAAATTGCCGAGGATGCATATGCGAAAGAGCACTCTTGTTTTCGTATTGTGTGCCGGCCTGACCGCGTGCGAGTCGGAAGCGGAGCGCGAACGCGAGCAGCGGCGCGAGGTCCAGGCCAAATCAAGCGTTGCGCCGGACGGTTCGATTCATCTGACTCCCGGGCAGGTCCGGACAAACAACATTCAGACTTCTGCGGCGGCCGAGGAAGACGTTGCGCCGGGCATCAGCGTTCCCGGACGCGTCAAGCCGCGCGCCGGCGGAGAATCCGGCGTTTTTGCGCCTTTTGCAGGCCGGCTTGTTGCGGATGCCGCTCAAGTGCCGCGCCCCGGCAGCGAAGTGAGGGAAGGTCAGTTGCTGGGTGAAGTCGAGCAGATATTTCCGGCTTCCGAGAGGCTGCAAATCAGGGCCACGTCCATTCAACTTCAAACCGGCATAGATCAGGCTCGTCAGGAAGTCGATCTGAGCCAGAAGGAACTGGATCGCGCGCGTCAGCTCTACGAGGGTGGAGCGATTCCTTTGAAGCAACTGCAAACTGCCGAGTTCAACGTCAGGCAGGCGCAATCGAAGCTGGAGGGAACCGAACATTCGAAGGCCGAGTATGACGCGGCCGCCGTTCAACAGAGCGAGCAACGGCGTACAGCGATTCGAGCGCCGATTGCGGGAACTGTCGTGTCCGTCGATCTCGTAGGCGGCCAGCAGGTCGATCCAGCGAAAAGTCTTCTCACAATCGTGGATACGAGCACCTTGTGGATCGAACTCGCGGTTCCGGAGAGTAATCTGCCGCAAATACGGCGAACAGCGAGCGCCGAGATCAGCGCGCCCTCGAATCCCGGTCGAATCTACACTGGACGTCTTGTGAACGTCGGCGCCACGGTCGATCCTCAGAATCGAACGGTCCCGGTGATCTTCTCTGTTGCAAACGGCGACAAGGGCCTGAGGCTCGATATGTACGTCGAGGGTCGCATTGCGACGGGCCCGCCTCAAAAAACCACAATCGTTCCCGCATCGGCCGTGGTGTCAGAACAGGGCATCTCCAGCGTGTTTGTTGAAACCGAGCCGGGCGTTTTCCGGCGCCGGATAGTTACGGCCGGCGCGCGGCAAGCTGGAAACATTGTGATTCTGTCGGGGCTGAAACCAGGGGAGAAAGTCGTCTCGCTCGGCGCGCAAGCCCTGAATAGCGAGACGTTGAAAAGCTTGATCCCGGCTGGGGAAGAAGGGGAGAGACGCTGATGCTGAACCGCGTGATTCTTTGGTCGCTCGAGAATCGCCTCGCCATCCTCACGCTTGCGGCCCTGCTTTTTGTCTTCGGTGTCCGAACGGCAATGCAGGCGCCCCTGGATGTGTTTCCGGATTTCGCCCCGCCGCAGGTGGTCATCCAGACCGAAGCGCCGGGCATGTCTGCCGAAGAAGTCGAGCAGCTCCTCACCGTGCCTTTGGAGACGGAGCTCAACGGCACGGCAAATCTCGAGACTATTCGCTCTTCATCGATTGCCGGCTTATCGGTGGTCACCTGCGTCTTTCAGCCGGGTACGGATACATTACAGGCACGCCAGCTTGTTTCGGAAAAACTACAACTGGCGGGCGCGCGTCTGCCGAGCGCGGCCGGGACTCCGCAAATGATGCCGATCAGCTCTCCCGTTGGAATCATCCTGAAGATCAGTTTGACGTCGGAGACAGTCTCGCCTACGGATCTGCGGACAATTGCGGACTGGACCATCCGCCCGCGTCTGCTGGCGGTACCGGGCATTGCCAACGTGACAATCTTCGGCGGAGAGGTGAAGCAGTATCAGGTCATACCCGATCCAGCGAAGCTGAGGGATTACGCGATCGCGCTCAACGAAGTCATGAACGCGGCGCGGCGCGCCAATCAAAATGCGGAGGCAGGGTTTTTCGACACGACGCAACAGACCATGGTCATTCAGGGCGACGGACGTGTCCACTCGCTTGCGGACCTCGAAAACGCCGTCGTTAAGGTCAAGAACGGCGTGCCCATCCGCATCCGGGACATTGCCCGGGTGCAATTCGGTGCGGAATACAAAGTGGGCGACTCCTCGACGTTCGGGAAGCCGAGTGTCGCTCTCATCGTCAACGAGCAACCCTGGGCCAATACGCTCACCACGACCAAGGCGGCGGAGTCCGCGCTGGACGAAGTACGGCGTGCACTGCCGCCCGGGGTTGTGATGGACACCGGGATCTTCCGGCAAGCGAGTTTCATCGAGCGGGCCATCTCGAACATCAACGAGGCGATGATTCAGGGTGGAATCCTGGTCATCGTGGTCCTGTTGCTGTTCCTGTTTAGCTGGCGCGCCGGCGTCATCAGCTTTATTGCGATTCCACTATCGCTGGTGGTTGCGATCATCGTCCTGCGGCGTTTTGGCGGCACGATCAACACCATGACACTTGGCGGCCTGGCCATCGCGATCGGTGAAGTTGTGGACGACGCCATCATCGACGTCGAAAACGTCTTCCGCCGCCTGCGCCAGAATCGCGTGCAAGACAAACCGGAACCCGTCCTGTCCGTGATATACCACGCCTCCGCCGAGGTGCGCGGGTCGGTCGTTTACGCAACAGTCATCGTGGGCCTGGTCTTCCTGCCCATTTTTTCGCTCTCCGGCCTGGCCGGCCGCATCTTTGCGCCTCTCGGTTACGCGTACATCATTTCGATTCTGGCATCGCTCTTCGTCGCAATGACGGTGACGCCTGCGCTCTGCTACTACCTGCTTCCGGGAGCGGCCACGCAGTCCGAGGACACGGCGACAGTTCGGTTCCTGAAACGCCGTTACCGCACGGTTCTCGGCCGCTGCTCGCAGGCGCTCTCGCCGCGGTTCCGTTCCTGGGCGGCGAGTTCCTTCCGGAGTTCAACGAAGGAAACCTGATCCTCCACATGATCGGTGTGCCGGGCATGTCGCTCGAGGAATCGATGCGGGTTGGGGCGATCGTGCAAGACCGCCTGAGGCAAGTCCCTGAAACCCGGAAGACCGCGCAACGGTCCGGCCGGGCGGAACTTGGGGAGGACACCTTTGGGCCAAACATGACGGAACTGGACGTCAACCTGGGCGCCAGCGCGCGCCGCCGCGATGAGGTGATCGACGACGTGCGCCAGCGCCTGGGAGAAATCACCGGCTTTAACTTCCGTATCATGCAATTCATTTCCGAGCGCATCGAAGAGACGCTGAGCGGCACTACCGCAACCGTGGTCGTGAAAGTATTCGGTCCCGACCTGGAGGTTCTCCAATCGAAGGCGGCCGAAGTTCAAAGCGTCATGGCTGGG
>QHXD01000198.1:14888-22464 GCA_003223895.1 Acidobacteriota bacterium | reverse complement strand
CGGGCCGCTGGAATTCCGCATACCCGTCAAGGCCGGCCCGCGGCTGGTTGGAGTCACTTTCATCGAGCGCAACGAGACACGGGACGAAGAGACGCTCCGTCCCCGCATGCGCGGCAGAGGCACACAACCCGCGCTCGCCGGTGTGACCATCAGCGGACCCTACAACGTCAGTGGGCCCGGCGACTCGCCCACGCGCCGCCGCATCTTTCTATGTAAACCAGTGAAGAGCGCCGACGAGCTCGCATGCGCCACGAAGATCCTCTCGACCCTGGCGCGCCGCGCCTACCGCCGTCCCTCGACCGATGCAGACGTGCAACGCCTCCTTCCCTTTTACACCGCCGGCCGCTCCGAAGGCGGATTCGATCGCGGCATTCAAAAGGCCCTCGAGCGAGTCCTGGTGAGCCCGCAGTTCCTGTTCCGCGTCGAGCGAGACGAGTCAAACGCCGCGGCCGGCACGCCGCATCGCATCAGCGATCTCGAGCTGGCGTCACGCCTGTCCTTTTTCCTGTGGAGCAGCATTCCCGATGATGAGCTGCTGGATGCTGCGATCGCCGGAAAGCTGAAGAACCCGGCGGTTCTCGACGCGCAGGTGCGGCGCATGCTGGCCGATCCCCGTTCCGAATCGATGGTGACCAACTTTGCCGCGCAGTGGCTGTATCTGCGCGATATCGAAGCGAAGCAGCCGGACGAGGTCCTGTTCCCCAATTTCGACGAAACCCTGCGCAGTGCCTTCCGGCGCGAGACCGAACTCTTTCTGGACAGCATCCTGCGGGAGAACCGCAGTGTGCTCGAGCTGCTGACGGCCAACTTCACATTCGTAAATGAACGGCTCGCACACCATTACGGAATTCCGAACGTGCAGGGGAGCTGGTTCCGTCGCGTTACGCTTCCGGCGGACAGTGTGCGAGGCGGTCTGCTCGGCCAGGGGAGCATCTTGACGGTCACTTCGTATGCAACGCGGACATCGCCGGTATTACGCGGCAAGTGGGTTTTGGAAAACCTGCTGGCTTCGCCGCCTCCCCCACCGCCCGCCGATGTTCCGGCGTTGAAAACGGAAGGGGCCGAGTCCGGTAAAACTCTTACCATGCGAGACGCTATGGTCCAGCACCGCGCAAATCCGGTCTGCGCAGGCTGCCATGCCCGGATGGACCCCATCGGGTTTGCCATGGAGAATTTCGATGCGCTCGGTAAATGGCGCGACCGTGATTCCGGGAATCGTATCGATGCATCCGGCGTGCTGCCGGATGGAACCAGATTCGAAGGAATGCCCGGGCTGAGGAAGATGTTGCTGGACCATTCGGGAGAGTTTGTTTCTACGGTTTCAGAGAAACTATTGATGTATGCGGTAGGCCGCAACCTGCAATATTATGATGAGCCAGCGGTCCGCAAGATCGTCCGAGAGGCGGCTTCGAGTAATTACAGGTTTTCGTCGTTGGTGTTGGGGGTCGTCAAAAGCGTTCCGTTTCAGATGAGGAAGAACGCGAGTTAAAACCCGCGTTCCAAAAGGAGATCGCTCTAATGTACATCGCCAAAAAGGCACTGTCCCGGCGGACGTTCCTGCGAGGCGTGGGCGCCACTCTGGCCCTGCCGATGCTCGACGCCATGGTTCCAGCCCTTTCCGCCGCATCCGCAGAGCCGGCCCCTCGTCTGGGGTTCATCTACGTGGCGAACGGTGTGATCCAAAAGCAGTGGAACCCCACCACAACAGGCGCCGGATTCGAACTGCCTCCAATCCTCAAGCCGCTCGAGCCCGTACGCCAGCGTCCTCAGCGGCCTCGCTCATCTGCAGGCGGACACTTTTGGTGACGGAACCGGCGATCATCCGCGCGCGTCGGCGGCATGGCTTACCGGTGTACATGCGTACGACCGGACCCAGCCGGGCATCGAAGTTCGGCTGGCTACAACAGCGGATCAGATCGCCGCGAAGGAGATCGGCAGGAGCACGCGCGTGGCATCGCTCGAACTGACCGTCGATTTCCCGACCCAGGGTTCCTGTGATTCCGGCGATTGCTTTTACATCAACACCGTATCGTGGAGGAATCCCACGACGCCGAACCCCGCGGAAACTCACCCTCGAATTGTTTTCGAACGGTTATTCGGTGACGGCGGCAGTGCGGCTCAGCGATTGTCGCGAGTCAGAGATACCGGAAGCATTCTCGATTCGGTCACCGAAGAAGTGAACTTCCTGGCCAAAACGCTGGGACGCAGCGACCGCACCAAGCTCAGCGAGTATAGGGATTCGGTCCGCGAAATCGAGCAGCGCATCCAGAACGCGGAGTCGCAGGCCGCGCATTCCATCGAGTTGCCGGATCGCCCGGTGGACGTGCCGGATTCCTTCGATGAATACACCAAAATGATGCTGGACCTGGTGGCGCTGGCGTATCAGGCCGACATCACTCGCGTCTTCACCATGATCTTTGCTCGCGAACTGAGCTCGCGGACATTTGCGCATATTGGTGTGCAGGATCAGCATCACGCCGTGTCGCATCACCGTGATGATCCGGAGTTGATCGTAAAGAAGGCAAAGATCGATACGTATCACGTCCAGTTACTGAGCTATTTCCTGTCGAAGTTGCAGGCTACGAAAGACGGCAACGGCTCGCTCCTGGATCACAGTTTGATTCTGTATGGCGGCGGCATGGGGGATGGCAATCTCCACCGCCATTTCGATCTGCCCTGCCTGCTGGCCGGAAAGCTTGGAGGCCGGTTCAAAACCGGGAGTCACTTCGCGTATCCGGACAAGACGCCGATGACGAACCTTCTCGTCACGATCCTCGACAAGGTGGGTGTCCGGATGGACAAGCTCGGCGACAGCACGGGACCCCTCGACATAGGCGCGTCTTAAGACCCCGTTTTTGCGTTTTCCGCCGCAACGAGGCGGATGAAATCCGGCAATTCGTGGAGCGAAACAATCCCTCCCGCGGGCTGATGCATTGCCAGCTCCATGGCTTCATCAGGATCATTCATCATCAGAATCGGGTTGGTGCCTGTCTCCTCCGCCACCTTCAGGCCCTCTGCGGTGTCGGTGAGAAACATCACGTGCTGCGGTTTGAATGAGGCACCGACGATCGCCTTCACAAGAGGAACCACTTTGACGCCTCCTGCATTGTCCCGGCTCCATACGTCGGAGAAAAAATCGGTCAGAGAGAACTTCTCGAGGAAGTGCGTTATTGCCGCGTGAGAAAGGGATGATGCGATGACTTGCTTGATGCCCATAGCCTTTAGCTCGGTTAGCGCCGGCACGACATCTTCATAGACACTCGCGTTGTCTACGGCTTGAACCTCGAGGCTCTCTACCATTTTTCTCTCGGATTCATCGAGCTTCTTGTCTGCACGCTCCCACACGTTGAGCAAATGCCAACCGGATCTGCCGGCCCTCTTTCTCCGGTCGAACAACCGGAATGCGATTTCGTTGAATTCTTCTGGTTGGAATTCGGCGAGGCAACCGACGGGCTCGAACAATATGCCTTCAATTATTCTCATAGAAAGGCCTGGATTTTATATGAAAGATGGGGGAAAACAGCCGCGAATTACGCGGATTACGCCAATTATCCCATTCGCGTAATCCGCGTAATTCGCGGCTATTTCCCCCCAATATTCCAGGAAACGGATTATTTCGGTGTATTTCGCTTGTCGGTTCGAAGGCACTCCCGTGTGATAGGTCTGCTAGGCAGAAATTTTATGCGCGGCCAGGAGAGGCTGCGACGAAAAAAGAGCTGTTTTGGAAAAGCTCAAGAGCGAATCATGGCACCCCCGGTGGTTAAGAATGAACTCGATACGAGCGCTATTGTGTCTCCACAGGATTGGCAACGTGCGAGGCCTGTTTTGACGGTAGCAGCCGACCTTGAAGAAAAGGACCGAACTCGTTTGATTGAAATGCACTTTCCTTCTGAGCCGACGCTTCGCGGCGAGCTGCTGTCGATGCTGGAGACGCATGATCGACTCAAGCGCGCCCTGGGACCGGAACGAGTAGCCGCATTCTCACTCGGGGAAACCCGGCAGGAGGCGACATCGGCATCATCCAGCGACGAACTGGTACACATTGGCGAAACCTACGGTCCATATCGCGTTCTCCGAATGATTGGCGAGGGTGGCATGGGCCGTGTCTTCCTCGCCGAGGACATGCGCCTTGGGCGCTACGTGGCGCTCAAGAGTCTGGCGGGCCAATGGCTTGGGTCTCCTGATGCGCGGCGGAGACTATTAAAGGAAGCCCGCACCGCTGCCGCACTCACTCATCCACACATCGCGACGCTGTACGACGTTCTCGAGGATCCGCGTTATCTCCTGCTGGTCATGGAATACGTCGAGGGACGCACCGCCGGAGCGATCGCGGCTGAGGGGCGGATTCCGCTGAGCCAGGCCGTACGTCTGACGATTCAAATCTGCGAGGCTTTGATCTACGCCCACGATCGCGGGATCATTCACTGCGATCTCAAGCCCTCCAACGTGCAAGTGTCGCCGGACGGCACAGCGAAGGTGCTGGACTTCGGCCTGGCCCACGCGAAATACGAACGGGACGGCGACTCCGCGTCTGCGCGAGGACCGCTCGTCGGCACACCGCCATACATGCCTCCCGAAAGATTGCTTACCGGGGTGCTCAGCGTTTCAGGCGACATCTACAGCCTTGGCGCAACTCTTTTCGAGATGGTTACGGGCCGCCGGCCCTTTGAGGAAACTGATTTTGCCACGTTGACCGGCGCCATTGTTGGAACCGCGGCGCCTGCGGTCTCTTCCATCGTGCCGGAATGCCCGGCCAGTCTGGACAAGGTAGTCGCGCGAGCGCTGGAGAAGTACCCGAATCGGCGCTATCAGACCGCGCGAGAGTTCTGCACGGATCTTCAGGAGGTTCTTCGCGAACTGGATCCAGAGAACAGCGTGATGCCGGCGGCGGTTGGCCGGAATGCATGGCTATCCTCTCGCTCGCTGATTGCGGCGATCATTGCAATAGCAACGATCGCGAGCCTTACGCTAATCGGGTTTGTCACGTCGACGGCCTACAGTTCGCCCTTACGGCTCACCATGTCTTTTGATGGAGAGTCGCCAGTCTGGTGGCCGGTCTGGGGTCTGCGCTCCCTGGTTCTACCGTTCGCCCAGGTTGCTTTCGCACTTCTGGTCCTCGGAGTAATCAACCAGTTATGGCGAATAGCGCTCGCAGCAATCAAGCCGCTGCGGCGCCGGTGGGATCGAATTTTGGCCGCCGGTGCCGGCGCTCTCCGCTCGATTCCGAGCACTACGCTTGCAAGCGGCCTGTTGATCGCACACGTGGGCACCTTGACTCTGTTCTTGTGGAGGTTCAAGGACGTCATTGGCTCATTCAACAACTTTTTGCTGCAATCGGGGAGTCTGGATGTTCTTGGTCCAGACTATGCTGACGAACGCAAGCTGTATGTGCGCCTGCTTTCGCTCCTGATGTTCGTTTTTGGATGGAGTTGGTACCGTCTCCTGAAAATGAGTCCACAAACTCAGGAGCAAACAAGAGCCGCGAGTTGGGTTGCGCCGGCCGTCATGATGATCCTGACTTTTGGTCTGATGGTCACGCCGTACCGATTGTTTTTCCAAAGCCGCGGCGAGCGGGTTTCGTACGCAGCGCAATCGTGCTATCTTGTCGGGCAAAAGGGAAACGAAGCAAAGCTCTTCTGCCCGTTTCAGGGGACTGCCTGGAACAAGGTTGTTAGCTTGAACGACCCTGCATTGAAGCGCAGCGGTACGATTGAGACCATCTTTCCGGCAACGAGTGGCAGCGAGCCGAAACCACAATAGATTCCATCGCGATAGAAATGCGTATGAGGTGCGACATGCTCCGAACGCTGCGTATTACCACTCTGCTCCTGATCACAATGTCGACCTTGTCCCAGCCAGCTAAGGCAGACTGGTGGGACTTTTTCGCTGAACTGAGCGGGCCCGGACCATTTAATGGCCGAGGAAAATTGCCGGAGAACGCGACGGCCACGATCTACTGCCGCGGTGTCAGTTCCGGCTCCGGCTTTTTCCGGCTTCTCGACAGAGGGGACTCCAGGGGCCCGTGCATTTTTGCCGATGTGCGCCTCTTCGAGGCTCCGGACGACGACAAGTTCTTCAGAGTCCGAATGACTGTCACGGAAGTCGGTCCAACCTATCGGCTGGCGCCTCCGATTGAGGTGGGAGTTGGCATCGGGGTGATCCATTTCAATAGCAACGGTCGTACCGCGGATAGATTGACCGTCAGTCTTCCTCGACTCATCTTCAAACCCTTTCTTCTCTGTTCCAGTTTGCAGGAAAAACGCAAGGGCAATTGGGGCTTTTTTCAGATGTATTTCAGGGAAACACACATCGTGGGCGAGCTTAATTCAAACGACGACTTTCGACCAAAAGCCGGACATACGTTCAAAACGAACGACGATCTGGTCCCGTCTACCGGCTTCTTGATTGACGTCGTCGGACTAACCCGTCTGATTCTCAACAAGTAGGCAATATGACTGACAACCCGATTCGGCACACCAACCCTCCGGCATTGTCCACACCGACCGGTTACACGCACGTCATTGAAGTCCTTCGAGGCAGAACCGTTTACATCGCGGGCCAGGTCGCGTTTGACCGGTCGGGCAACGTGGTCGGTGCGGGAGACTTCAAAGCCCAGACGCGTCAGGTTCTGGAAAACCTCAAGGCAGCCCTGGCTGCCGCCGGAGCCACGTTTGACAACGTCGTCAAGGTCAACACCTACGTCACGGATATGGGACAGATCCAGACGCTGCGCGAACTTCGAGCCGAGTACTTCGGCGCCAAGCCTCCTGCCAGCACGCTGGTTCAGGTGGTGCGACTCGCCCGGCCGGAGCTGATGATCGAGATCGAAGCCATCGCCGTAGTGCCATAGACCGCCGCTACAGTTCGATCAAGCCGCTGCGGAGCCCGCGGCTGACGGCTTCGGTGCGAGACGAAGCTCCGAGTTTTCCGAGAATGGACCGGATGTGGAATTTGATGGTGTGCTCGGAGATGTTCAGATGCGCTGCAATTTCTTTGTTGCCCAGGCCATCAGCGAGCAAACGAAGGACCTCGGTTTCGCGGGCGGTAAGCGCTTCGGCCACCGGCTCGTCTTCGGAGCGTCGAGGCATGAGAGCGCTGTCGAAGATCATCAATCCCGACGCGACGGAGCGGATGGCATGAATGATCTGCTCCGGAGAAGCATCCGCCTGCAGCATGCCGCCGATCCTGGCCTGCAGAATTCGATTGAATACGGCCTGGTCGAAATCGGAATCCAGAAGCAGAACAGGGACTGCTGCCATCAACTCGAATAACCAATCACGAGCGACGGCGGAGTCCGGCTGCGATTGCAAATCCACAACAGCAAGGTCCGCCGACGTCTCCGACATCAGTGAGCGCAGGAACGGAAATGTGGGCGCCATGCCGGCAACGCGTATGGTGGGGTCTTCACTGACCGCGCGCAAAAGCCAGCCGCGGCGTGCCTGCGCATGCGCCATGATCCAGAGATCCACCATGCGACTAGCGTAACGGACGTTCACCAATTCGGATCGTTAATTCAACTTTTTGTCCGCCGCGGACCATCGTTGTACGAACATCATTCCCAGCGCCCTTCTTTCTG
>QHXD01000198.1:6754-14727 GCA_003223895.1 Acidobacteriota bacterium | reverse complement strand
ACCGGCTGCATCACGAGGCCGATATAAGGCCGCGCAACATGACCTTTCGCTGCGATCTCTTCGGCCACGCGAACCAGCGTCGATGAAGGTATGGTGATGGCTCTTCCACGGATCAAGCCGCTGGTGTTCATTCCCAGAACACTGCCATCACTACTGACCAGCGCACCACCCGAGAAGCCCGGATACAAGTTCAGGTCTGGACGGATGAATTGATCGATGCGCGTCCGGCCAACCTGCCACTCCCCCATGAGTCCGCTGATGATTCCCGCGCTTGCCACGATATTGCCCCGCCGGGTCCGCGCGACAGCCACTGTCAGCTCGCCCACAGCAAGCGATGAGGGACTTCCGAACTGCACGGGAGGCGCTTCAATTTCTCGATCGAGCTTGAGCAGCGCGATATCGGTGCTGCGGTCTCTGCCGGCCAGCCGCGCCTGAATAGAGCGCCCCGGCTCGACAATTACTCCGATATTCGCTTCATGCCGAATCGCATGCGCGGCCGTCAGGATCGAATCCGCACGCCAGACAATGCCGCTTGACGTGTGTCCCGACCGCCCGTCCACCGCCACAATCGATTTGCCGGCCTGCCCGGCGGCCTCCGAAATTTCCTTTGAAACCTGTTGCCATGTGTTCATGCGGCTAGAGTGCATGACTTTGCCTTTAAGGCGCATCCCCCAAATGGTCAGGATAGAAAGAATGAGCCGCGAATTACGCGAATTACGCAAATGGGCGCATCAAAGGTCTTTTAATGCGCCCATTTGCGTAATTCGCGTAATTCGCGGCTCATTCTTGCCTTTGTGTCCGTATACTCCACTGTAATCAACGATGACTCGAGCACACGAATCAAGCTTCCCGCGTTTCCTGGAGGACGCGCGGGCACACCTTGAAAGAATCCGCGACGACCGTAAGGCCTTATCGTTTTCGCTGCGTTCCATCTACCACTTCTTCAGGGCAGACGAAGCGTGCATCGCGATTCTCCCGCCAGGTAAAGAACAAGCCGAAGTGCTTTTCGCTATTCCCCGCCGGGCGGCATGGGATTCCGATTTACTGACGGCTTTTCTTCAGAAGCGGAAACCCTCAATCCCTCCAAACATTTTGCTGACGCCGTTGAATCGCCGGAGCCGCTCGTGGGCCGTGCTGGGCATCAAGCGCAGGGACGGTACTTTCAGCAGGGATGCCGCCCGGAATCTCAATCAGGTGGCACGGGCAATTTCAGAGTCGATCGACCGAAAGGACTGGGAACGCATCGTTGATGTGCGGTCGCGAATCGATCGGAAAGTGATGGAGCAGCTCCGGCCCAAGGATCTCTTCTATCAGATCCTCCATGGATTGCGCTCGCTCACCCGCTACGACCATTCTTCGGCGCTGCTCATCTGTGAGGACGGTGAGAGCCATCTTGAATTGGTGGCCGAGCAAGTGGCGTGGCTCAAGGGAAAAAGCCGGCGCATCGGCTTGAAGATCGCGCTGACCGACGAAATCTGGAAACTCATGCGCGGCGGAACGGTGTACGGTTTTGACCGCGAGGAGCACGGCTGGCAAGGCTGGTCCGGAGATGGCACGATTCCCCTGGCCCATATCCTGGACTATAACTGGCCGGCCTCGGATGGCGAGCCTGTACCGAGAGAAGCCGCCATTCTCTGCGCGCCCCTGGCCACGCTGAATGGCGTGTTGGGCGTGCTTAAAGTGGCCGGGCGTTACCCGCGCAGCTTCGGAGCCTACGAAGCGAAACTCATCGAACGTTTTATGCCGCTGGCCGCCGTAGCGATCCAGAATTCCCAGCGGACGGTGACGCTCGAAGCCAAGATGCTCGCCGCTGAACGGAAGCACGCGATCGCGGACCTGGCTCGCGGAGTTTCACACGACCTCAACAATGCGTTTGGGTCGATTCTGCCGCTGGTCCAGCAGATGCAAGCCGACGTGGAATCCAATCGGATCGACGCCTCCGTCCTCCTGGAGGACCTCCGCCAGGTCGAACAGTCTGTCCAGACGGCTCGCCGGATCTTCGGCGGCATGCTGGGTCTCGCTCGAGGCGCGGCCGAAAAGACCGGCCACGGCGACGTCACGCGTGCGATCGATTCGATCGTTGCGATTCTCAAGGACAGCATCGAGAGGCAGGGGATTCATCTGGAACTCCAGCTACCCGAAGCGTTGCCTCTGGTTCGAGGCGGCCAGGGAGATCTGGAGCAGCTTTTTCTCAACCTGGTAACCAATGCGCGGGACGCCATGCCTCGCGGCGGCACGCTCGATGTGACGGGAAAGCCGTCCGGCGTGATGGTCGAGATCAGTATTCGCGACACCGGGTGCGGCATTTCTGAAGAGCACCTTTCTCGCATTCAGGAGCCGTTTTTCACAACGAAACCGAACGGTAATGGCCTGGGATTATCCATTTGCCGTTCGATCATCTGGGAGATGCAAGGCGATCTGGCGATCAGCTCCACCGTGAGCGCAGGCACTGAAGTGCGCGTGCTTATGCCGATTGCCGATCGAGATTCTGCACCATGAGATTGCCGCGCATTCTTGTCGTCGATGATGATCCGGGCATGCTCCGCGCCGTGGAAAGGGTCCTGAGCCAGGACTACGAAGTGGCCGGCACGCGTCTTCCAAGGGAAGCCCTCCGGATCATGCATGAATTCAAGCCCGACCTGGCCGTGGTCGATGTTCGCATGCCCGAAATGGACGGGTTTGAGCTGACGCATCAGCTCAAGAGTATTCGCGATGACATGGACATCATTCTGATGACAGGAAGCGTGCATGAGATCGATGCGAACCTGATTCGGGCCATCCGCGAGAAGGCGTTCTACTTTCTCCAGAAACCCTTCGACCGCGAAGTTCTTCTGACCCTCGTCGCCAGGTGCCTCGAGCTTCGGCGGCTGGAAAAAGAAAACCGTCGTCATTTGAGGCGCCTCAAACGCGAGATCGCGGACGCTCGTGCTTTTCAGCAGACCATGCTGCCCGCCGAGCATGGACGTATCGGCAACGTTTCCGTCTTCGCGCGCTACACCCCGTGTTCGGAGCTCGGGGGCGACCTTTATGATTATGTCGGCAGTTCGGCCGGTGCAGCTCTGCTCATCGCCGATGTCTCAGGGCACGGCGCTTCCGCCGCGATGTTGACAGGGATCGTGAAGTCCGCCTTTCGATCCGCGGGCGCCGACGACTACAGCCCCCTTTCCGTTCTGGAACGGGTTCACACCGGCGTTCGAGCTTTCAGCGACGAACGTTTCATCAGTTTGATTTGCATGCGCTGGTTCGCACGTGGATCGAAGCTCGAATACGTCAGTGCCGGCCACCCACCCGCCGTATTGTGGGGAAAAGCGTCCCCGCCCACATTCATCGATGCCACCGGTCCCATCATTTCACCCGCCTTTCCCAATTTGTCATTGTGGAAGCAGGAAACCCTGCAGCTTCGCGGTCAGGATCGAGTGCTCCTTTTTACAGATGGCATTTTGGAGGTGCATGGGGACACCGGGCCCTTCGGGCTTGAAGGGATCCTGCAGGAGATCTCGAAGACTCCAGGCGGCGGGCTCGAATTGCTGGACCGGATCCTGCAATCGGTACGGAACTATTCAGGCGGCCGTCCTCTTGAAGATGATTGCACGCTCTTGACGGCGAATCTCGGATGAGAAAAAAATAGCCGCGAATTACGCGAATTACGCAGATGGGCGCATCAAGGATCAATTCAATGCGCCCATCTGCGTAATTCGCGTAATTCGCGGCTATTGTTTCTTTTCATCCGGACTCCGGCGACTCGATGTAAAACTCCAGGAACGCCACCACGATCGCAAATACGAGCGGTCCGAAGAACATTCCTAAAATCCCGAAGTACCCGATTCCGCCCAGAATACTGAAGAAGATCACCAGGGTGTGCATGCGAACGCGGCCCTCGATCAACATGGGGCGAAGGAAGTTGTCGATGGCGCCTACAACAACAATCTGAGCCACAAGGAACGTCACCGCGCGGCCATACGATCCGATCGCGAACAGGTAAATCGTCCAGGGGACCCAGACCGTGGCTGTACCGACGACGGGCACCAGAGAAAGCAATGCGGTCAATGCGCCCCAGAGAATCGGATTAGGCAGGCCCAGCGCGAGAAAAATCAGGCCGCTGAGCGTTCCCTGGGCCAAAGCAGTTAGCAGGGTGCCGATGACGGTCGCCTTTGTCACTTCGCGAAACCGATCGACGAACAGGTTCTCCTGCTTCTTCGACAGCGGGCTGATCCATCGAACCCCTTCGGCAAAATAACCCGAATCGCGCAGCAAAAAGAACAGGACAACGAGCATGGTCAGGTAATCCATCAGGAAATTAAACACACCCGTTGCGAACGTCGCGGCTACAGCGAGAACAGCCACTCCGATCCGCTGGAAGTTCTCGAACCGCCACGAGCTCGGGAGCCACGGTTCAATCCTGCTTAATATCGGATTCGCGCCCGGGTTCAGCCACGCCGCGATCTTCTTGACGGTTTCCGGATCCTTCAGGCTCTGATAAGCATCGTTCGCTTCCCGTGCGAGCGAGATCGAAAGAAAAAGAAGAGGCAGCAGTATGGCCACCGTGAGCGCGAGACATACGACCAGTGCTGCAAGCGTTCTGCGGTTCTTCATCCGCTGTGAAAGTACTTCGTAAATCGGATCGAGCAGAGTAGACAGGATGAGGGCGAGTAAGATCGGTATCAGAAACGGCTGCATGATGCGGATACACAAATACAGAACAACGCCAAAGATGGCGAGCAGGAACCATTGCCCGAGAGTCTTTCCCGTAACCTGCATCTGCTTTATCTGTGATTGTGGCTCAATTATTTGGAAATAGCCGCGGGAAAACGCGGTAAGGTTAGCCCAGGAGATCGCCGATCGTGAAGATATTATCGGGAAACGCCATGGGCGAAATCGATTTGCCGCGCTCGAGTGTGAAGGATGTACGGAAGCCTGTTTCGGCAGGATCGCGATAAACCAGAAGCCGGTCGTCCGGCAGGCTCTCGATCCAGACTTCCGGGATCCCGGCGGCCGCGTAACGGGGAACTTTGATGTCGCGGTCGTACGACAGCGTCGTGTCGGCAACTTCCAGGACGAACAGTACATCTTCGGCCATCGGTTTCTTCGAAGCGTAGAAATCAGCCCGGGGTTTGAGGACAACGATGTCCGGCTGTGGTTCGGTCCAGACACTCAGTTGAACCGGATTCTGCGTGCTGACAACACACCGGCGGCCGAAAGACTCGAAGAAGAGTGTCGATGCGCGATTCACGCAACCCAAATGCCTCGATCCAATCGCGCTCATCTGAAGGATTTCTCCATCGATAAGCTCGACCCGATCGTCCTCGGTGAGAATGCCGGCCTCTGCCATACGGTAGTAGTCATCCACCGTGAAGAGCTTTTTACTGATCTCGATGCGCATTTAACTCCCCTCGTTCGATAGAATAATCCAGCACCACAAAGATTGCCTAACCGTCCTGACACACGCCATACATTGCAAGGCGGGATCCAAAAATAAAGCCCTGTAAATACGTCCGATCGAGGACGCTAATCGTGAAAATACCGGCTAATTCGATCGCGTTCTCGGCGAAAACGCGATTTTGTTCGGGATATCGCCGGTGCTCTCAAGTCCAATTGCCTTAACAACCATGTTGCGGCTGCAGGCGCGTCTGGGGATCTCATATTTTCAATTATAGCGAAGAAACCAGAATGTCGCATTACAGCCGCGGAGCGGCGTGAGAGTGTAGGCCCCGGGCGCAAGCCCGGGTTTCTGTGCGTTAAAAGGGTCAGCACCGGAGGTGCGAAAGATTCCAGAGATTCTTCCGCCCCTCCGGGGCTTAATCTCACAACCACTCCCTACCCCGGGCTTGCGCCCGGGGCTACACTCTCACGCCGCTCCGCGGCTGCGCTCACCCGGCGATACACCACATCCACGACGTTCCGGATATATTGCTCATCCGCGATGCCGTCTGTGGCCTCCGGCGGGAAATCCACTTTTGCGCGAAAATGCCCTGCCAGTTGTTCGAACAATTCGACCCTGGCTGCCGGTTCAAACTCATCGCGGCGGATCAAAGCCTGCAGCGCGGTGGATGCCTCGCCGGGAGACACGCGTTGCCGCAGGCGTGCGGCAAGGTGGGGATACTGTCGCAGTGAATTGAATTTTCCTGCGAGCAATTGATCAAGATCGGGCTCGGTGACTCTGGGCGTCCTTATGACAATCGTGTTGGCCGCAATGTCTCCCAGCCGCTGGCATTTTCGACTCAACCAGCACACCACTCCCCCGACAAGATAAAACGCCGGCAACATATCCACGGACCGCAGCAGATTGCGCGTGACGATCTGGTCGAACTGCAGCCGCATGCCTTCCGCATCCACGACTCGCAGGCTCAGAAGTCTCTTACCGATCGTCTGGCCGCGCCAGGCCCATTCGAGGAAAATTCCATACCCAATGCTGATGGCGAAATAACCAAGCGTCAGCACCGCTGCCGTCACGTCGACACTGATGACCCGGAGCTCTCCCAGGACCGTTCCCAGCGCCGAGACAATAATGCCGATGCTCATCAAGTCGATGAACCATGCAAAAAGGCGCGTGACCGGTCCGGCCAGCGTTTGCGAGAACACGATGCCTTCCGGCGTTTTGATCACGAGGGCGCTTGCTTTCATCGTCCGGATTTCCCCAGGTACAGGCAAAGCAACACCAGTTCAATGGCGCCGAAAGCGATCTTTGCATCGTAAGGAACGACCGGTTCGTGATATTGCGAGAGGAATGCTTCCACCAGCCCGGCCCATACCAGCAGCAGCCCAAATCCGAAACTCAGCGTCACCACGTCGCGGGAAACTCCGCGCAATCGTGTTCCGACCCGAGCCCGCTTGCCGGCGCGGACCAGTGCAAGCGCAAGCAACAGTCCGGCCTGACCGGCAATAAGAATGGCCGGAATCTCAATCACCCCGTGGGGCATCAACCAGCCCATGAGGAACTTCGCTTGTCCATCCGCGACGTAGTCGAAGGAAATGGCGCCAAGGGCGATGCCGTTGTAGAAAAGCATGAGGATCGTGCCCACTCCCCAGGTCATGCCGAGCGCGAGAGTAAAAATCGACACCTGGATGTTGTGGGTCATCAGAAAGGCCGAGAACGTGGACTTCCGGCCGGTCAAGCGATCCACGGCTGCCGTTTCCTCCTGTTTCACTCGTTCGCTGGGGCGCAATTGATCGTGACCGAACGGCATCGTGACCTGCCGCGAGTCCGGATCGAAAGCCGTCGCAAACCCGCCGAACGCGCACCCCGCCAGGGTGATGGCCAGAGAAAGATAAAAAGCACGGATGTTACGGCGAAACGCTTGCGGCAAGGTCTGGAGGAACCATCTCAAAGGAAAAATCCGCCGCCGCTTTTCCCGCGTCTCGTGAATCTCTCCGTACGCCCGTGCAATGAGACTCTCCAGATACTGCCGCGTCTCCGGTTCGAATGAAAACGTCGTCAGCTTCGCCAGGCTGGCCGCGGCGCGTTCGTAGAGTTCATGGAAGCGCTGCAGCTCTTCGAGCGTCATGCGGGCATTCGGTTCGGCTTCAAGGCGGACCAGCATTCTTTCGAGTTCGTTCCAGCCGGGCCGCTCGCTCGCGAGGAAGCGTTGGAAGTCGATGATCATGCGGATAAAAGAAGCCAGAAGCCAGAATGGGGAACAATCCATTCTGGCTTCTGGCTTCTGGCTTCCTGGCTTCTGTGTTTTCTCATATCAACTGCCTCTGCTTGACGCTCAGGTACTGTGAAACCAGGTCGGCGCTCAACCGTTCATTCTCGAGCAATGAAAAATGGACGCCGCGGCGCTGGAGAGTTTTCTCCAACTGTCGCAGCTTCTGCCATCGTAGATGACCTCCGACCTGCCGGTACAAATCGTCCACAGATGTGACGCCGGGATCTGTAAACATCAGCGTGGTACCCGGTTGCCGGATCATGTTGACCATGACGAGATGCTGCCGCCGGATCAAGTCCACATTCCGGACGAAATTCTCTGCGAGCG
>QHXD01000198.1:0-6723 GCA_003223895.1 Acidobacteriota bacterium | reverse complement strand
GAGGAAGACAATCAGGGCGCGGCGCCGCAGTCGAAGGCGGATGAACGTGCAAAGTTCATCGAAATCGGGCGTGACGATCTGCGGCTGCAGCGTGTACAGGGCATCGCGGCAGGCGCTGTAATGTGTCTTGCCGTTTCGGGCGCGAACGAACGTGTCCACACCGTCTGTAAACGTCAACAGGCCGAACAGGTCGCCTTGTTGTTCGGCGGCAAGACCGAGCACAAGCGAGGCCGTGACGAAACGTTCGAGAATCCACTGCCTCGCGGAAAGCCGCGACGCATCGACCACGACGTAAATCTCCTGCGTCCGTTCGATCTGAAACACCTTCGTGATCGGCTTGCCGCGCCGGGCCGTGGCCTTCCAATGGATGTCATCGAAGCTGTCGCCGGGCACATACTCGCGAAGCTTCTCAAAATCGCGGCCCTTGCCGACCTGCCGCTGCACGTGTAAGCCGACAGAGCCGCGATTCAGGAATAGAGCCGCGAGGTTCTTCCGCTCTTTCAGCAAGTCCGGATAGACCCGAATCTCTGATTGGACCGGAAACGCTTTGCGCGCCGACCAGAAGCCGAGATACGACGCGGCTTCGACGTATGCCGAATCGATGCGGTAGTTGCCCCGCTTGCCTGGAACGCAAGTCCAAACCAGCCGCGACCATGGCGAGTCCGCCGGCAGGACGATATCCAGCTCTTCCGTGTCTGTAGAAATTTCCCGCGGCAAACCCAGAGCAACCCGCAGAGATCGCCGGCTCGGCGGCTCGTTCCGTATTCGAACCTCCAGTCTGCCTTCCCGGTCTTTCGACATGCGGGTAACGGGCGGAAGCTCGATTCCGACTCCCGCCAGACTTCGCGGAGCAAATACGGCATCGGCAAGAGCGGCCCCAACCAGCACTCCAACGAAAAGAATGCAGATCGGCGCCGCCTCCGGCGCCAGCGCCCCCAGCAGCGCAAACGGCAGCACGACGGCGGCCACCCAGAACAGTAACCTGTAGCGTGGAACGATCATGTGCGTATGTGAGGAAAAGAATTAGCCGCGAATTACGCGGATTACGCGAATGGGCGCATTAAAGAATCCTTGATGCGCCCATTCGCGTAATCCGCGTAATTCGCGGCTAATTCTTTTCCTCATGTGCATCACCTCGGCACCGCAATCTGTTGCAAAACCTGCTCGATCACCTCGGCGACGGTCAGCCCCTCGATTTCAAATTCGGGCCGCAGGATCAAGCGGTGTTCCAGTACCGGCAAGGCCATGGCTTTGATGTCGTCGGGTGTGACGAAGTCGCGGCCGGAAACCGCAGCGTTGGCGCGCGAAGCCATGATCAGCGATTGCGTCGCGCGGGGCCCCGCCCCGACCAGAACGCTTTCGTGCTGGCGCGTGGCGCGGACGATATCCACCAGATAACCGGCCAGTTCCTCGCGAATCACGATCAGGGCCAGGCTCTCACGCAACGCGGCGAAGTCTTCGGCCTGCATCACCGGACGCACGGCGCCCTGCATCAGCAATGTTTCCGGCGCGTCTTTGGTCATCGTACGCTGCGCGAGTGCAAGTTCCTCGGCGCGATCCGGCGGTTTCATCGTGATCTTGAGCATGAAGCGATCTTTCTGCGCCTCCGGCAACGGATACGTGCCTTCGTATTCAATCGGGTTCTGCGTTGCGAACACGGTGAAGTTCGCCGGAAGCGGGTATGTGTCGCGGTCGATCGTCACCCGCCGTTCCTGCATGGCCTGCAACAACGCCGACTGCGTTTTTGCCGGCGCACGGTTGATTTCGTCCGCAATCAGGAACGACGTGAAGATCGGTCCTTTGATCAGTGAAAAGTCGTTGCGCTGGAGATTGAAGATCGTCGTCCCTGTAATGTCCGCCGGCATCAGGTCGGGCGTGAACTGGATCCGCGCGAACTCGCAGCCAAGCACGTGCGCGAGCGTACGCACGAGAAGTGTCTTGGCAACGCCGGGTACGCCTTCGATGAGCGCATGATTTCCCGTAAAGATCGCAATCAGCGCTTTTTCGATCACATCGTGCTGGCCGATGATGACCTTGCCGGTTTCATGCCGCGCTTCCGCGAGCACTTCCTTGAGTCGTGCGATGCCGTGTTCAACGCTCATTTCTTTTCGTGCCGGAGGATTCCAAATATCGTCTGGTACGCCTGGACCGGGTTGCGATTTCGTTCCGCCAGGGAATTTTCCGCCTGAAACGCCGCTTCGACCCGCTGGACCTTGTCGGCCGGGTATTTGCCGGTTTGAGCCACCGATGTTTTCCATTCGTTGAAGCAGGTGGCGAGCAAGTCGCGCGTTGGAATGCTGCGCCGCAACAGGTTGTCGAAACCCGCGGCCGCATCCTTCCCGGCTATGTAATCCTGAGCCGCTCGGTCCGTGTGAAGCGGAACGAGGCTCGCCGAATTCATCCATATGAAAAGCCCGGCCAGCAGAATCAGGCCGGCAAGGAACCACTGCATGCGATATTTGCGCATCAGCGTTGCCACACCCGGAGCCTCCGTCACGCCGAGGTGTGCCTCGTCGAATATCACGTTCCGGCTCGAACCAATGAACCAGGCCAGCAGGCTGGGCTGCCGATCCTTCAGCATCGCTTCGTTGCTTAGAAAGTAGGAATCGGTCGCGATCACAACAGCGCCGCGGCCAAACTTGCGTTCGATGACCACTGCATTGTTTCCGCGTGTGTAAATCGGCTTCCAGGCCTCATTCAAATTAGTGAACACGATTCCGCTGTGCCAGTCGAGCGTTCCCGGAAGCAGCGAACCGCTTTCATTGCGGACAGGAACCGGCTCGTAAACGGCGTCAGGGCTGGATTTCAAATCGATGATCTGGAAATCGACGCCCCAGCGGTCCTGAAATGACTTTTCCGCATTTACCCGGTTACGCAGCCGTGAAGAGTTTACCGGCTGCGGAAACAATGTGATCACGAGCCGGCCGCCTTCGACGACAAATTGTTCGATCTGCTTCAATGTGGCTACAGGAACCCGCCGCCACTCCTCGATCGATCCGGCGAGATGAAAGTAAGTCGTGTCTTTCCCTTCGGGCAAACGGTTCGTCGTGGAGAAATCCCGGCGCACGGCGAATCCGCCGAATCTCTCGAGGCTCTCGTAAAAGGCCATCGTTCCGAGTGGATCCGAACGCAGCGACGAGTACGCGGGATAAACGTCGCCCGCTTCGAAGCGAAGTTCGAACAGTTCAATGATCCCAAACGCGAGAGCGGCTACCGAAGCCAGCAGGATAACAATGGATAAATAATGTTTCATGTGCCGGCCCTGATCTTGTCGACGTTCGCGGCGAATTCATGAACCAGCTCGCGATCGACTTCGTGTACGCCGTACCAGATACGCTCAAACATGGAAACGTTGGTTGCAAATACGGCCAGCAGGCTCGGAATGGCATGGCCGCGGCGCCGCAGTTCGTTTTCGTAGTCCCGGTTCGATTTGAAACGCGCAATGCCGATCAAGTTCCGTCCGGCGAGATGCGCCAGGCTGGCCAGGTAATATGCGCGCATCGCAAGCCGGAATTCGCCTCGTTCGAGCAGTTCGCGCGCAAGCTTCGTCCAGCCGTCCTCCGGCAACTGATCGGCGCCGATGGTTTCATCGGCTATGTCGGGCGCAGGCCGGATCTCTTCGGCTACGATAGCGGGGGCAGTCCGTTTTCCACGCCACATTCGGAAGAGAAACACTCCGAGAGCGGAAAGCGCGATTGCAAGCAATCCGTACAGCAGGAGAGAAGAAGTCAAGGAGCCGAAACCGGAGCCTGCGCCGCCTGTTTGGTCTGCCTCGACAAACTTTCGGATCAAGTCCGCGGCCCACCGCCAAATCGCTCTCAAGGCATCCCGCGTGAGGTTCACCATACTCTCGAGAAATCTTGTAATGATTCCTTTTTCGGAATCCCCTTCACCGGCGTTCTCGCGGGGCATCCGCCATGTGTATTTGCGTTCGTGAATGACCTCGTCGATCCGGCGATCCAGCTCCCCCGCTGCAACCTGCGAACCGGATGACGCGGGTACAGCGGGAGTGGACTGCGCTGCTCTCGCCGCCAGACCGCCGGAAAGCAGGATCGAGATCACGAGCACGGCCGCGAGATGCTGCGAGGAAAACGCGAACTGTTTCAAATCCGCTTTCAAATCTTCACCCGACTGCAATGATTCTCCGTAGAAACAGCGCAGTACATAAAGTGTTTTCACAATTGGATCGACGCACAGGTAAGTCAGTCCGAAAATCGTTGCAATGAAGGTGGAGTTCAGCATGGCAATGGGGCTTTTGCTGAACGTGCTCTCGATTCCGAACAACATTTTGACCAGGCTGGGAGCCGCGAAGAAGACGATGGCGCAATTCAGACAAATGCAGCATCCGAAGACCAACGCTATGCCGATACCGATGTGGTTCTGCCCCGGCCAGAGTGACGCCTGTTTGCATGCTTTCTTCACGAGCTGTGAGGTTTCGCTGGAGTCCGCATCCGCCAGGGCGGTGACATTCTGATAAAAGGCGTAGACCCAGCCGAACGGAGCCGTCACGATGAGCGCCAGAGGAATGAGGAAGAGGCCGGAAGGCTGAATGACGGCCTGCGAGATGAAAACGCGAACGAACCGCCGAAAGGTCCATCGCGGCATCGCTTCGCCCGCGACCTGCGCGCGGATGCGCCGGGCGAACACGGCCTGCCAGAACTTCATCCAGATGAATAACGCGGCCGTGGCGAGTGCGGCTTCAGCGAGGTATCGGTTCGCAAAAGGGCTCCGGCTCATGTCGGCGCAGAAGTAGAGAAATCCGATGATGAATGGAATCGCTCCGGCGTAATACGTGGCCAGCGTTGCGGCGGACGCCTCACGGAGCAGATGTGTCGCTTCCTCGATGAGATCGAGTCCGCCTTTGTCCGGTTTTCGACGCCGCGCGGGGTTCATAGAAACTTCCATCCTGAGTAACTTAGTACCGGAGCGGATTCCCCTCCTTGCAAAGGAGGGGTGGCTGCGCCATTAATAAAATGATGCGAAGCCACCGAAGCGCGCAGACGGGGTGGTCGCTCACAGGCCATGTTTCACAACGCGTTTCGCAACAGGACTTGTGAGCGACCACCCCGGCCGCGCCTTTTCGGAACGGGGGCTTTTTCCTTATGGCACGGCCACCCCTCCTTTGCAAGGAGGGGAATGCGCTAACCCCACCGTTAACCACCGCAGTTACGAACCGCAGTATGAAGGAGTCATTTCCAGAGCGCGCCTTCATGAAACGAATCCGGCAGCCTGACCAGGATTTCTCCTATCAGGTAAAAGAAGAACCACGCGATGACTATCCCGACAGCACATCGAACAAACTGCATCAGGCCCCCGAACGCGCGCCGCTTCGCAGACGGCGACCCGGCAAGCTTCCTGAGGCACGCGGCGCAGAGGACCCGGTCGTCGTGTTCGGTAATGCATTCGCGGCAGAAGAACTGTCTGCACTCGGGACAACGCGCCGCCGCCTCGCGCGCGGCATGGTTGAAGCAACGCTGCTGGGCAAGTTCACGCATAGTTCATTTCCTGCATCCGCGCCAACACTTCCTCCGGCGTGAGCTGCCCTTGCGCCGCCACAATCAGCGGACGAATGATGCCCATCACCTTATGGGCGCGCCTCACGCGATTGAGCGACGGCAATTCCTCGATTTGAACCGCCGTTCGAAGATAAACCGTCGATGTCGGGCCAAGGATATTGTTCACCAATAACGATACTGCAATGATCAGGAATGATATTCCCAGCAAGACCACTTCTGTTGTATCTGGAGGAGGCCCGGTGGAAAAGTCGTACACCAGCGTTGCCAGCCAGAAAAGCAGCGCAAGAATCAACGCAAAGTTCCAGGTTGCGCGGCGCCGGGTTGTGCGAATCGTGATCGCTTGAATATCCCGAAAGTAAAATCGCTTGTACTCCTCGGTGAAATAGGTGGAGTCAATGCTCAGCAGGTGATCCTTGCCCAGCCAGAGACTCGAACGTGTGGCGTGCGAGACAAAGAAACCTTTGCGGCGCATGCGCGCCCGGGTCAGACGCCGGTATTCCTTATCAGCCATAGAGATTCGTAACCAGCAAATAAATGCCGATTCCCCAGCCGGCTATCTGAAGCGTCGCGAAGATCATTGCCAGAACGTATCGAATCTTCGTGCGGTGAACGATGCTGCGCGGCGCGTTCCAGTAGCGAATCGCCATGAACAGCGCCATGGGCGCGGTGATGATCGTTAGAAACCAGAAGACGATCAGGACGATCGGCAAAATTGCGAGCGACAACGCAATGGTGTCGTACAACGTCCGGCGGTTTTCCAGGCTCTTGATTTTGCCCTTGGTCTTTCCTGATTCAAGACAGGCCGGACAGAAATGTTCGCCGTTCAACTCGCAGTCGCACAAGGCGCACAGAAACCGTCCGCAGCCATGGCACGGGAGAACGGCTTTCCTGGCGGGATGGTAAAAGCAGGCCGCTTCGCCTTCGACCAGAACGATTTCACCGCTCACGGCGGGGGCAGTCCGCCGAAACAAAGCCGGAAAGACTTCGACCTGCAACAGGCTTTGGCATCCGGCGCACGGCTCCAGCCCGGGCTGATTGAGCGCGGACTCCACCAGCGGCGTTCGGCACCTGGGACATTCCACGGACAATACGGTCATCGGCTATTTCAGAACCACGCGGGTATTGCAAATGCGATCGTGCAAGGCGCGCCTTTCCGGATCAAATGCGGCCATAATGTAGCCAATTAGAAGGATAATGCCGCTGAGGA
>QHXD01000197.1 GCA_003223895.1 Acidobacteriota bacterium | reverse complement strand
GGTATTCGGATTGTGACCAATCGCCACAAAAAGCCCGTCCACCTTCAGCCGGGAGGGCTGCTGACTTTTGATGTCTTTCAACTGAAGGCCGCTCACACCTGTCTCGCGACTGCCAAGCACTTCTTCGACAACTGTGTTCCAAATGAAGTGAATCTTCGGATTCCGCTGAGCGCGGTCCTGCATGATCTTCGAAGCCCGGAGTGCATCGCGCCTGTGGATGACAGAAACCCTGGTCGCGAACTTGGTGAGGAACGTAGCCTCTTCCATCGCCGAGTCGCCGCCGCCGACCACTGCGATCTCCTTTCCCCGGTAGAAGAATCCGTCGCATGTGGCACAGGTGGACACGCCATGCCCCATCAATTGCATTTCCGACTCGAGGCCGATGAGCTTGGCGGAGGAACCGGTGGAAATAACGACGGTCTTTGCGACAATCTCTTCTTCTCCGTAGTAAACCCGAAAAGGCTGTTCGGTCAGCTTGACCGCGTGAACGTAACCGTTCACCACCTCGGCTCCGAACCGCTGCGCCTGCTTCCGCATATCCTCCATGAGCTGCGGGCCCATGATGCCGTCCGCAAATCCTGGATAGTTTTCAACCAGCGTCGTCAGCGTTAGCTGCCCTCCCGGTTCCTTCCCTTCTATGAGGAGCGGCTGCAGGTTGGCCCGCGCCGCATAAATAGCCGCCGTCAGGCCTGCCGGCCCGGATCCAATAATGACCATGTTTCGCATGAATACCGCTCCGTTACCTGTAGAACTTCATAAGGTACCACGTCTGTTACAATGAAAACCACGCGCCCGTAGCTCAGCTGGATAGAGCACCGGACTTCGAATCCGTAGGTCGGGGGTTCGACTCCCTCCGGGCGCGCTACCTCTTTACTTTCCGCTCAGTTTTCTCTTCTTCGCAGTGTGATAGCTGTCGAAGGCCATATAGACGAAGAAAATGAATGTCAGAAACTGAAAAATTTCACGGAAGGGCAGAAAGCGGATGGAAGGCAGTCCCGCAATGCTTCGAAAAATCGAGAGAAGAAAGAAAATGCCGACATGAATGGCAGCTTTCTTGTACTCGGCGTTGTAGAGTGCTCCAACTCCTGGAATCCAGCCGAGCAGAAATGCCAGCTTCGGACTCCGGCCGCCGACTTCACCTTCTCTTCTCTGCCCAACGTCTTCTGATTGGACAACGCGGGCTTCGACAACATGAGCGCCCGAGGACAGGTCCCGTCGCAGCCGCTCGAGGTCTGCGCGTAACTCCGAAGCCTGCTGGTATCGGAAGCGCCGTTCCTTCTCCAGAGCTTTATCGAGGCTCCGGTCGAGATCGAGGGGCAGCAACGGATTCAGCCGTGCCGGCGGCCGCGGTTTTCGATTGAGAATCGCGTCGTAGACCAGCGCAGCGCTGGGACCTGCGAAAGCCTGAGCGCCGGTTGACATTTCGTACAGGACCAGGCCCAGCGAGAAAAGATCCGTTCTCGCATCGACCTCTTCGGCCCGCGCCTGCTCGGGCGACATGTACGCAACGGTTCCGACCGTCGTCCCCGGCGAGGTGACCTCGTTTCCCGCAGTGGTCGAAACGTCCGTGCCGACGGATCCCTGTGGAGCCAACTTCGCAAGGCCGAAATCCAGGATCTTGGACTGGCCCTGGTTCGTGATGAAGATGTTGGCGGGTTTGATGTCGCGGTGAATGATTCCTTTGGCATGCGCGACCTCCAACGCGCTCGCAAGCTGGATCCCGATTTCCAGCACCTCCCTCATGTCCATCGCCCGGCCGTTGATGCGCGCCTTCAAGGTCTGTCCATCGAGAAATTCCATGACGATAAACGGCCGGCCATTGTGCTCTCCGATGTCGTAAATCGTGCAAATTTGCGGATGGTTGAGTGCCGATGCGGCGCGAGCTTCGATACGGAATCGCTCGAGCGCCTGCGGATCCTTCGACCACTCCTCCGGCAGGAACTTCATGGCGACCGGTCGGCCCAGCCGGATGTCTTCGGCCTTGTAGACAACACCCATGCCTCCGGCGCCCAACCGTTCGAGAATGCGATAGTGAGAAACCGTCTGCCCGATCATGGCCGGTATCCTAACAAACCGTCATAGTCGCGTCACGCCCTCGGGAAGGTTTTCGCGAATGAAAGCGGCGAGCGCGTCGATGTCCGCCATGCGTCCGAAGCGTTCGCGGCAAACCAGCACGATCTCGCGACCCACACGCTTCCCCGCAAATTGCCGATAGCTCACCAGGTTCTTCAAACGATCGTGGGTTGCAATTGCGAGCCGCGGAATCAGAGTGTACCCAAAGCCGGACGCGACAAGGTGCCGCAGCGTTTCGAGGCTGGTGGCATGGAACTCTCGAAAATTTCCACGCCGGTTCGACCGACATACTTCGACGATTTGATCGCGCAGGCAATGTCCGTCTTCGAGCAGAACCATGTCTTCGGAATGGAGGTCCTTCACGCGCAGCGGCTCCTTCGACGCCAGTTCATGAGCTTTCGGCGCGGCAAGCAGGAATGGTTCATGAAACAGCGGGATCAGTTTTAGCCCATCGTCCGCGAAGGTCGGCGCTGCGAGAACGGCATCGAGGGCGCCCGTCCGAAGATCTGCGATCAGATGGTCCGTGAGACCTTCCTTCATCAGCAACTCCAGTTTCGGAAAACGTTTTCGCAGCCCTTCCAAAAGGTACGGCATCAGATAGGGCCCGAGCGTCGCGATCGCACCGAGCCGAAACGAACCCGAAAGCGGCCGGTTTGTCGCCTGCGCCAGCGTCAAGATCTTCCGGGCCTCCTCCAGAACCACCCGGGCCTGGCGTGCGACCAGTTCCCCGGCCGGCGTTATCACAACGCTCCGGTTGGATCGCTCAAAAAGCTGCAGCCCCAGAAAGTCTTCGACCTTCCGGATCTGCGCGCTCAAAGCGGGCTGGCTTACGTTGCACGACTCGGCCGCTTTTCCAAAATGCTGCTGATCGGCCACAGCCACCAGGTACTCCAGATCACGCAGCGTCAGCGAAGAAATATTCATAACCCAATCCTATCATGTGGATGGCATTAATCGCCTGGATCTATCCCGCTGGGCACCGGGCCGATGTTCCAGACTCTGCATCTTATGTTCGCGCGCTCGGACTTCCCGCCCCGTTTGCCTATGCCGACTTTGCGGCCAGGAGTTCCATCAGGGAAGAACGCGGCGTTCCCCCAGCGGAGCAAATGATCCATCAGCTGGTGGAAGGACAGGAGGTGGTAATCCGGACGGCCCGCACCGTTTATCCTCTGGCGGAGCGCATTCCCGACCAGGTCACCGCGGATCTTTTGACTAAAATGAAGCAGGTTCACGAAAGGACCGCACGGATGCTGCGAAGTCTGCTCAGTTAGAGCCAAAGAGACGGAATTCCAGTACCACGTCAGGGCAAAAGTGGGACATGTCTAAGGAAAAAAACCCGGCAGCATACCTGTTTCCACCGGTGTCAGACTTGTAAAGTAATATGTTTGTAAGAAAATGCTGATTGGTAAGCACATTGCACCTTTATTAGTCGTGCCCAAATCTGGAGAGCAAAACGACCAATTCGCTATCTACAAGAGTACCTGCTGTGGGGCGGAGATTGTGCTTGTGAAGGGGGCACTTTTTCCGCTGTGTCATAAGCATAAGCTGCCGGCCGGCTGGAAAATTGTGACGCTGATCGAGCCGTCTGACCAGCGGCAAAAGGACAAGGCAGCCTGAGGCTGTCGGCCCGCGTTTCGCGGCCTTATCATTAACTCGCCGGTCACTCTTCTGCAATCCGACGCAGGGGGGCGGGCCGCGCCGAGTTTTTCCAGGTTTTTCGTTTTTCCACACCGAGCAGCGTCTGTTACTCTTCGCGGCGATGGCACGAGGAAGTCTTCTTTTACAGATCACAGATCTGCGTCGTGAACCTGTCGAAGACAAGGTGACCATCGATTTTGCCCCCCACGCTTCGAGTGCGGGTGGAACGGCAATGACGGCCAGGGCTTCGCTGGATGGCACGGATACGCTGTCAGTCAGCGGCATACAGTGCCGCGGCGGCCCCGGCACCCTCTATACAGTTACGGTGGACGGCGAACATTTCAAGCCATTCTCCTTCTTTCAGATGATCTTCGAAAAACGCGACAACATAGCCAGCGAGCCGGTGCGTTTCTGGGCCGATCCCAAAGCGATTCGGGACATTGCTGCTCCCGAGTTTGTAGACCTCCCGGCGCCGCTTCGATCGCTCTTGACGAAGGCTCAAATGGAAGCGCCACTCGCTGAAGATCGGGACCTGGTTCATAAATCCGCTGCGGCCCTTTACGATGCGATGGGCGCCATTCGCAAAGCTAGCCTGCTGAACATATTCGCAAAGACGTCTCACAAAGAAACGACAGATGGATGTGTCCGCTTCGTACAAACGCTAAGGGTTTGCCGCCAGGATCGCTTCTTCGCCACCGTCGATCAGAGGATGCGTGACGCGCTGCAGAAAAGCCCAAAATTCAAGTCGGCGCCGGATACACTGCACAAGCCTCTTGCGAACTTTCAGCGCGAGGACAGCTTCAAGAGCAGAGACGCGCATGCCAACCTCCAGGTGACCTTCATGCGCAGCCTTGCTACAGGTGAACTTGCTGCAGACATCGACATCGACGAATCCGCAGGCATCGAACACGGATTCGAGGTGTTCCGAAACGCCGTTTTCAAGAACCGGACAAACCCGTTTTTGATCCGCGAGTTCATGCTCGCCTCTGCCGTCGAAGTGTCACTCGATCCCGGCTACAACTTCGTGTTTTAACCCCAATTTTTTCCAAACGATCGGAAAGAAATGCAGTCCCCACCCAAAGTTGATGCGTTAGAATGAATCCGCGCGCCCGTAGCTCAGATTGGATAGAGCGTTGGTCTCCGAAACCAAAGGTCGGACGTTCGAGTCGTCTCGGGCGCATTTTAGATTGAACAAGTTAGCCTATCCAACGGTGCCTCCCCCGCCCTCGGTATAAAAACGATATAAAAACTTCGTAATCCGTTTTGAACTCACCGTTCCCCGGACCTGATTTGAACCGGTTTCGGGTGTATAAAAGAGGGACATGCTTACGTTCACCACCAGCGAAACTCACCCATTGGAAATCCAGGTAAAGTTACGGCGACCTGCCTTGTACCTAGATTCCTGCGTCATCAGCGATCTCGCCGGGACGCAGAAGGGTGAACGGCTCCGGAAGCTGATATGCGGGACCGGAACGCTCTACATATCGTGGGCGCACCTGGTGGAGGTGTTCGGGATTGGGCAGGGTCCTACCTTCGAGCGGATTTCAGCGTACCTCAAAGCGTTCGGTCCGCATTTTATCATTATTGATTCCGATACCAATGCAGTTGCCCGACGAGAACGGGAGTGGAAATGGGGCCGCCAGAATCCCGCGATTGACGAGGAATTTTTACGACGGCTCCCGGGCTATTGGGACGGTAAGACGGAAATGTCGCTGGGTATACTCCTCGACGGGATGGGCAAGGAAGATGGCGTTTTTGAAGGCATCAAACAGCTTCATTCGCGTTACAAATTCAATTTAAAAAGGCTATTTGACGAACAACGACGGCGTTACGGAACAGACAAACAAAGGAAGCGGATACTGAATCGTGCTGATTACAGCGCGATGTCCGCGCACCTATTGGCGACGAGAATCCAGCTTGAACTCTTACGCGAAACGGTTCGGACTCACGAGACCTTTAACGAAAGCGACGCGCTGGACTTTAGTCACGCCGTGATCGGTATTGCGTATTGCGATTACGCGGTACTCGACAAGAAGTGGGCACGCCGGTGCCGGAAGGTCGACTTGCCTAGGGCGGCAGCCACTGTCTACGATGGGACAGAGATCGACAGGCTTTTGGCTGCCTGCGAAAATTGGAAAGCGTAGCAGCGAAAGCGGCGCAGAGCGGGTTTATCATCACCCAAGAAAAGGACTTGGTTTACCTGCTTGTCGAAATCAGAAAACTAATGGACCGAGAAAAATACACAGACGAGGTAATCAGATCCTTTTCAGATTGGGTTGTTCATATAGAGTTGACGCGGCGATTGCCAATGCATTTCAACTTTTGGAGTTTACAAAGGCAACTCAGGACACTTCTAGAACACTTTAAACTACCGACCGAACTAACGGACGAAGACGAGCGATGGACGAGATTTATGTTTCTCTACGCCTCAATCGTTGGCGACTGTCCTATTACTTTCAAAGCATCAAAAATGAAGCTCAAATACGTTCTGGGAGTTGTCCGTCGAGATGTCGATGTTCGTTGATGAGACCGACGACGTGAGTATGACCATGGTGGGACCTGAAACACCTAATCGAGCGGCTTTCGCGCAAAGTCGTGGGGGTGGCCCGATGAAACCAACAGCTAAACCAAAAGAACAGGACGTTCGCCAACTTGAGCACGCGGTGGCGAATGAGCAACTGAATCTCGCCAAGCTCGACCGAGCACTGGACGTGCTAGCGCCCGTGGACGGAACGGTAGCTATAGATGGCGCTGAAGTCCTCAGCTTTGGCTACCGATCATCGATCCCAAAGGGCTCACTGCGACAATACGGAGGCCCTGGAAAAATACGAGGAGCTTGAGTATGAGAAAGCATCCGAGATCCTCTTGAATGGCAATTACTGCGATTGTGTATTTCAAATCCTTCACGATGTCGTC
>QHXD01000196.1:16753-23128 GCA_003223895.1 Acidobacteriota bacterium | reverse complement strand
CCGGACTGAAAGGGAATCTCCTCCTGGTTCTCCTCCAATATCGGCGTCGGTTGGCTGGTTAATGCGACCTTCAAGACCTCGTCCATGCTTTCGACCAAATGCACCGTGAACTCATCCTTGATATTTGCCGGGATGTCGGTGAGATCCTTCTGATTATCCTTCGGAAGAATCACGGTCCGTATTCCCGCGCGATGAGCAGCCAACAATTTCTCTTTCACTCCTCCGATCGGCAGAACCTTTCCTCGGAGTGTGATTTCACCCGTCATCGCCACATCGCAACGCACTGGAATATGGGTCAAAGCGCTCACCAGCGATGTTGCCATCGTGATACCAGCGGATGGACCATCTTTTGGAATCGCGCCCTCGGGAACATGGATATGGAGATCTAACCGACGGTAGAAATCTTTGGGAATTCCAAACCTTTCTACCGTCGGTTAGATCTCCATATCCATGTTCCCGAGGGCGCGATTCCAAAAGATGGTCCGTCCGCTGGTATTACGATTTGCCCTTGCCTTCCATCAACGTTGCTTCGGTAGCAAGTATTTCGCCGCCCACCTCGGTCCATGCAAGACCGGTTACGAATCCAACTTCATTTTGTGATTCGTGACGACTCGAACGGTACTTCGGAATGCCAATGTAGTCAACAATATTTTGTTCATCAACCCGGACCGCGTGTTGTGGGCCGTCCTTCACCACAGCGCGCGTGACTTTTCTGCAAATCGATGAAATCTCTCGCTCGAGATTGCGCACTCCGGCTTCGCGGGTGTAGCTGCGAATCACGCTCTGGACGCCTTCGTCAGTGAATGAAAGCTGCTCGGCCTTCAGGCCATTGGCTTCCATTTGTTTCGGGATCAGGAAGCGGCGGGCAATTTCGGTCTTTTCGTATTCCGTGTAACCGGGCAGGCGCAATACTTCCATGCGGTCCTGCAGGGGCTGCGGAATGGTGTGAAGGACGTTAGCTGTTGCGATGAACATCACCTGCGACAGGTCGAATTCCACATCCAGGTAGTGATCCTGGAACGTTGCATTCTGCTCCGGATCGAGTACTTCGAGAAGCGCTGCCGACGGATCGCCGCGGAAGTCCATGCTCATCTTGTCCACTTCATCGAGAAGGAATATCGGGTTCAGCGTGCCGGCCTTCTTGATCATCTGGATGATCTGGCCCGGCAGGGCACCGATGTAAGTCCGGCGGTGGCCGCGGATTTCGGCTTCATCGCGCACGCCGCCGAGGGCGAGGCGAACGAACTTCCGTCCCGTTGCGCGCGCGATCGACATGCCCAGCGAAGTCTTTCCAACGCCCGGCGGTCCAACGAAGCAGAGAATCGATCCTTTGGGTCTCTTCACGAGCTGGCGAACAGCCAGGAATTCCAGGATGCGTTCCTTGACCTTCTCGAGACCGTAATGGTCTTCGTTCAGTATCCGCTCGGCCGCTTCGATGTCGCGAATCTCGCGCGACTTCTTTTTCCACGGCACAGCGAGGAGCCAGTCCAGGTAATTCCGCGAAACGGTGGATTCAGCCGACATGGGCGGCATCATCTCGAGCCGTTTCATTTCCTGCATCGCCTTCTCATAGGCATCCTTGGGCATGCCGGCGGTTTCGATCTTACGGCGAAGTTCCTCTATTTCGGATTTCTCGTCCTTCTTGCCGAGCTCGCGCTGGATCGCCTTGATCTTCTCGTTGAGGTAGTACTCTTTCTGCGCGCGCTCCATCTGGCGCTTCACGCGATTCTGCACGGAGCGGTCTACGTGGAGTTTCTCGATTTCAATATCAAGAATGTCCGCCAGACGCTTGCAGCGCTCAACGGGGTTGAAGATCTCGATCAACTCCTGCTTTTCTTCGATCGAGAGGACCATGTGGGCGCAGATCGTATCCGCCAGCCGGCCGATGTCGTCCACCTTGACTGCGGCGAGCACCTGGTCGGCGTTGAGGTTCTGGCTGAGCTTGACGTACTGCTCGAACTGCTGGTTCAGACGCGCTGCCAGAGTGTCATATCCCGTGAAGCTTTGATTGCGGAAGGGCGACAGCCGGAGATTGGCTTTCCAGAATCCGTCCTCTTCGTTGAGCTGAAGGATACGCGCCCGCTCGATGCCTTCGACGAGAACCTTCGTATTTCCATCGGGCAGCTTGAGGGATTGAACGATGTTGGAAATCGTTCCAACCTGGTAGATCTCGTTCGGCCGGGGGTTGTCGACAGTGGCGTCGTGCTGAGTCGAAAGGAAGATCCGCTTGTCCCCCCGAAGCGCCGATTCCAGCGCCTGGACGGAGGATTCGCGACCGATCACGAAGGGGACCATCATGAACGGGAAGATCACGACGTCCCGGATCGGGACCATCGGAAGCTTCGTCTGTTCGTATTTCTCCTTCGTGGACATATATTTACCGGCCCTCCAGGCCTCCCCGTCTAACCAGCTTTCTCAAATGGAAGCTGTATTTCCTTCTTTTCGACCATCTCTTTCGTGATGGTTAGCTCCCGGTGATCTTTTTGTTGCGGGAGCTGGTACATCAAATCCAGCATCAGTTCTTCGAGGATGATGCGGAGGCCGCGGGCGCCGACGTTCCTTTTAATGGCGTCCAACGCGACGGCTTCCAGAGCGTCATCCGAAAACTTCAGTTTCACATTCTCGTATTCAAACAGACGCTGGTACTGTTTGACGAGCGCGTTCTTTGGCCGTGTCAGAATCTCGACCAACGCTTTCTGATCCAGGTCGTGGAGCGTCGCCACAACGGGCACGCGGCCGACGAATTCCGGGATCATTCCAAACTTGATCAGGTCCTCGGGCTCCAGCTGCTCGAGCAGTAACGACCGGGGATTCTCGGACTTGACTTTGACGTCGCCCTGGAACCCCATCGTGCTGCGAACCGCCAGTCTACGCTCAATAAGCTTGTCGAGGCCAACGAAAGCACCACCGCATACAAACAGGATGTTCGTCGTATCGACCTGCGTAAACTCCTGATGGGGATGTTTTCGGCCACCCTGGGGAGGAACATTAGCGACGGTCCCCTCCAACATCTTCAGGAGGGCTTGCTGAACACCCTCGCCCGAAACGTCGCGTGTAATCGACGGGTTTTCGTCTTTCCTGCCGATCTTATCGATCTCATCTATATAAATGATGCCTGTCTGTGCCCGCTCGACGTCGCCGCCCGCGTTCTGGATGAGACGCAGAATAATGTTTTCAACATCTTCACCAACGTAACCGGCTTCGGTTAGCGTGGTGGCATCAACAATCGCGAACGGTACGCTCAAAAGCCGCGCCAGAGTCTGCGCGAGGAGCGTTTTACCCGTTCCTGTCGGTCCAATGAGCAGAATGTTCGATTTCTGAAGCTCGATATCGGATTTCTTCCGTGACAGTTCGATTCGCTTGTAGTGGTTGTAGACGGCGACGGCAAGCTTCTTCTTCGATTTGTCCTGTCCGATTACATACTGATCGAGAAATCCCTTGATCTCGGGTGGCTTCGGAAGATGTACGTTTTTGGGAGAAGGCTCGTAGTTCTGGTCCTCATCAATAATGTCCTGGCAAACGCCAACGCATTCATCACAAATGAAGACCGTGGGACCGGCGATCAGTTTACGAACGTCATTCTGGCTTTTATTACAGAACGAACATCGCAGGACGTCGTCACTGTTCTTCTTCAATTCAGTTCCTCTCCTATTTCCGTCGCAATGGGCTGAAACCCACGTCTGATCAAGGTTTTAGCCACGCTTGGAAATAACCTCGTCGATAATACCATACTCCTTGGACTGGTCCGCCGTCATGATGTAGTCCCGTTCGACGTCCTTTTCAATCCGCTCCAGGTTTTGCCCAGTATGGTGGGCGAGAATTTGGTTCAAAATCATCCGGATTCTCAGGATTTCTTTGGCGTGGATGTCGATGTCGGTGGCCTGCCCCTGCAAACCGCCCAACCACGGCTGGTGAATGAGAATGCGGGAGTGGGGTAGCGAGAAACGCTTTTTCGTTGTACCCGCCGCCAGCAGGACTGCCGCCATGCTGGCCGCCTGGCCGACGCAGATGGTCGTCACATCGTTGCGGATGAACTGAATCGTATCGTACACCGCCAAGCCTGCCGTTATCGAGCCTCCCGGGCTGTTGATGTAAAGCGAAATGTCGCGCTCCGGATCTTCCGCCTCCAGGAAAAGCAATTGCGCGGTCACCACGTTCGCGACATTGTCATCAATAGCCGTCCCTATGAAGATGATGCTGTCACGCAGCAGCCGGGAGTAAATGTCATAGGCGCGCTCGCCACGATTCGTCTGCTCGACCACCATTGGGATGAGAGTCATGCGTTCCTCATTGTTCATGGGGATATCCTATTTACAATTCTTAAACCAGCGCATGGGCGGGTCAATGGGTAAGTGTACGTGCCGGATTTTCGCCGGTCCGACCGGCTGAAGCGCCGGCGCCTACCCAACATTCTGAACACGTGCTCGTTCCTGCAGAAAATCCAAAGTCTTTTTGTTGCGGATCTGTGTCTTAAGCCTATCGAGCCCGTCGTCACGCGTCAATACCTCCCTGACCTTTTCCAGGGGACGTTTTGTCTCGGCCGCGATCTTTTCTATTTCTGCGTCGATTTCCTCATTCGTTACATCAATGTTTTCTTTCTCGGAGACGTGTTCGAGAATCAAAGAGCCTTTCACGTCTCGTACCGCCTGCTGCTGCTGGTCCTCACGGATTCTGCCCCAGTCCACGTCCAGACGCTGGGGGTTAATGCCCTGGCGAGCGAGGTCTCGCACCAGCCGCTGGACCCGGATCTGCAGCTGCCGCTCGACCAGTGATTCCGGAAGCTCGAACTCATTGTTGTCTTCGAGCCACTCGAGTAGCTTCTCGCGCATTTGTTCCTGCGCGTGCTCCGCCTTGTGCTTCCCCAGATCCTCGCGAATCTTTGCCTTCAGGCCGTCGAGGGTCTTGTAATCGCCCAATCGCTGGGCAAATTCGTCATCGATGTCGGGAAGTTCTTTCTGCTTGATCGCTTCGACCTTCACTTTGTATTCAACCGTTTTTCCGGCGAGCCGCTTCTCGGGGTAATCCGGCCGGTAGGAAACACCGAACGTCTTCTCATCGTTCACTCTGGTTCCCAGGAGGTTCTCAGTGAATTCTTTCAACGTCGTCCGGCCGCCGATTTCACAAACAGCTTTCTCGGCCGTGACAGGAGGTTGGTCGGACTCGGGAAAAGTGCCGGTAAAGGAGATTTCAGTGAAGTCACCTTCTTTGACAGACCGGTCTTCTTCGACGGGGACCAGCTCGGCCATGTCCTCCTGAAGCTTTTTCAACTGGCCCTCGACTTCGGAGTCTTCGACCTTGGACGAAACTTCCTCGACGGGAATGCCGACGTAGTTCGTGACATCGAGAGCTGGATAGATTTCGAAAACGGCCTTGAAGCGAAGCGGTTGACCGGAAGTGTAATCGATCCCTTCGTACTGCGGCGCCTGCACGATATCGAGCTTCCGAGTCTCGATCGCCGCGCCGAAATACTTCGGCAGCAGGTGCTGCATCATTTCGGAGACAATCTCGTCGCGATACCGAGTCTTCACAACTCCAACGGGAGCCTTACCCGGCCGGAATCCAGGAACACGCGCCTTCCGTGCAAGCTCCTGCGCGATGTGATTGATCTCCGCATCCACGTCTTCCTGCGGGATCTCGATTTCCAGATTCTTTTTGCACTCGCTGACGTCGATTAGTTCTGCCTTCATAACCGTATGCGAAAGGAGGGACTCGAACCCTCATGGGTTACCCCACTAGATCCTAAGTCTAGCGCGTCTGCCAATTCCGCCACTTTCGCTAAATTCGGGGAAATTCGGGTCAGACTACTGAATTCCCTTTTTTCGGATCAACGACCTCTTTTGACGAAAAAAGGGAATTCAGTAGTCTGACCCCGAATTTCCCGAATTTTGATTTTGCGAGTGTTATGGACGTGTGTCAATGCGACTCCGGGTTTTTTACGGCGGAATGTATTTTCTGGTTCCTTTATTGCTACTTTCCCATATGGGGATCGGGGCTGATACCTGGCGTAGGAAAGGTCGTTCCGTCGTGGAATCCGTGAATCCAGTTCAGTTAGCACTTCCCTTCGGGGAAAAGGTGAAGCTGCTCGTTGTTGAGGATTATCCCGATACCCGGGAAATGTTGGCCCTTTTCCTTGCCGGACAGGGTTACACCGTCGTCACAGCCCGGGACGGAAGGGAAGCCCTCGACGTCCTCGAGCAGGATCCGACCTTTGACGTCGTTCTCCTCGACGTATTTATTCCGAAAGTGGGTGGCCTGGAAGTTCTGAAAGAAATCCATGACCGGATGCCCCAATTGGGCGTGATTGTTCTGACGGCGCTTGCCGACAAGGAAATTGCTCAGGATGCTTTGCGCCTCGGCGCTTTCGATTACATCCTC
>QHXD01000196.1:7473-16738 GCA_003223895.1 Acidobacteriota bacterium | reverse complement strand
CGTTTGATCTCGGCCAGGTGGAGTCCAGCGTTGTGGCGTGCCTGGGCCACCGCGACTATCAACAACAAAGCTGGTGGAGACGGCTGGTTTCAAGGCCTGCTGCGTGAAACTGTAGCGGCGGTCTATGACCGCCGAAAAACCGGCGCTCACAGAGCGCCGCCACAGTTAGGACCCCACTTTTTTCTGTGTCGAGAAATCCAGGTTCTCCGTGATTCTGGTACCGTTTTTGCGAAACGCCTCTGTGAGCAGGCGTATGCGCTTTTTGGCTTCGTCCAGATTCTGATTGTTCAGATTGATGTTCAACAGGTCGATGTACCACGGCAGCTTCACTTCATCGTTTACGTAGGCTTCAACGATTTCCCGGGCAATGGGCAGCGTCGTGTTCTTCGACACATCGTGAACATCACGATTGCTGGCCTTGCGCAGCTTCTCGTATTCCTCGACAAGAAGCCGCGAAAACAGTTGAGCCGTGAACCGGTCGCCCGCTTTTGCTCCGGTCTCGTTGTCGTCTTCCGTTAAGGTTGCGTTCTTGTGAAGCCATTCCCAGAGGATACTGAGGCGGATTTCGCCTGTTGCCGCATCTTCCATGAGGTATAGAACGTCCTCATTGCCGAAATAGTCGGCGGGTTTGAGTGCAGCGGCCTGCAGTCCCTGTCCAAACGCATTCCCGTATTGGAGTCCAACGCTCAAGAGGTCGCGCGCGCCGCGAACGGTCCGCGGTGCTGGTTCGAGCAGAAGGAGCCCGTCTGCATCGGCAGTCGTGTAGGTCAGTGGCGGGCACTTCAGTCCGAGTTGATTGGCCTTTCCTACTTTTTCCCACACAGGCCGGACGATGTGCACCATCTTCCAATGGGCAACCCACTTGCCGCTCGCACCTTCGCGTTCCTCGCGTTCCGCGCCGGCGACAGCCCTCTTCATTCCATTTGTGACACCAGCCTCTGAGCCAACCGGGATGTTCGGCTCCATCCCGCCCTGCCAGAGCGCGTATTGGCCCAGCCGATCAGGCGTATTGCAGGCGCGCCGCACGCGGTCTTCGTAGATCCGCATATAGCCGTAGGTCATCGTGATGGCGTCGATGTTCGGATTGAGGAATTCTTTGTCCCAGGCCATCGCATCCGAGACGCTGTTGATGTAGTCCCAGCGGCCGGTATCAAAGCCGCTGAAGTGTTTCCCCAGCGCGGCACGCATTTCCATCAACTGGTAGCAAGCCTCGACCTGCTCGATGAGTACATAAACCTTGATAGCGCCGTCGGGAAGAGCGAGGTGTTGTTCGAGTGCCGTAAGGATATCGTTCCAGAGCGCGGCCTCTTCGGCGGTCTGGATCTTCGGAAGGTATAGCGCCAGCGAGGAGCCGGACTCGCGGAGGCGGCGGTGATTGTTTACGATGAAGAGAGTTGCATCGACGATCGATCCGGAAAAACCGGTTCCCTCGGAGAGGCGCACGTGGCGGTCATCGAGGTGGAGTCCACGAGCTCGAAAGATCTTCGTCGTGAAATCGAGCTGCTTGACCCAATCCTCAATGATGGGGCGTCCGAAAAACTCCTTGCCCCAGTTGTTCATTTCCAGCGCTACCTGCTCGGCGGTCTTCATGAAGACGGGGTCGCGGTGAATCGCGAGCTTCAGGTTTCGCTGGTTATCGAGCGACATCGACGAGATCTGGCCGAGCGCATCCTCTCCATCGAACATCCAGCCATCCGCGCCCGACAGCAGCGCATAGGCGATGTTGCGGATACTCTTTTCTACCGTTGAGTTCGGCTTTGCCGCAGGTCCCGTGCCTTGAATCCACTGGCGCTGCAGATCCCGGGGAATCTCGCTGCCGATGAAGTTACCATCCCGCGCGTCCTGAACTTTGATTTTTGTCCGGGATATAGTGGCTGCCGGATCGAGGAACGTGATTCGCTGTTTGTTTCGAGCCCGCGCCGCCCGACGCTCGATTCGGCCGGCCATCACCGCCTTGCGATCTTTGTCCAGCCCGGAGAGGGCCTCCAGAGCTGCCACCGCCTCCCCGGTGAAAACATCCCGATAGTCGTTTTCCAGGTTGCCTCGGATCTCTAAAGTTCGCGTGCCCATTCGATCACCTCACTCAGAGTAGTATTGCGAACGTCACAATACCACAATGGTCAATGGGCACATATTGTAGCGGCGTTCTATGACCGCGAAAAGCCGGCGCTTATAGAGCGCCGCTACAGTCCAGTGTTCTAGGCGACTTCGGTGATCTCGTGAAGGGTTTGGCCGGAGACCTTTTCCTCGACCTGCGAAACATCGCCAATGGAGACGACACCGACCAGCCTTTTGTCACGATTGAGAATCAACATACGGCGGACTTCCTTTTCCCGCATCTTTTTGGCGACAGTCTTCACATCTTCATCTTCGAAGCACCAGATGATATCGTTGGTTATCAGCTCGCGGGCTTTGGTGGTATTGAGGTCGCGCCCTTCGGCCACTCCTCGCAGAACGACGTCACGGTCGGTAAGCGTACCGACCAAACGGTCGTTTTCGCAAACAGGTATGAATCCGACGTCCAGGTTTTTCATCTTCAACGCTACTTCTTTTACTCCTGTATCCGGAGAAACACACTCGACGTTAGTACTCATGATTTCGCGAACTTTCATACACACCTCCAAGTAGGAACTATCCGGGCTATGCGGCCTTATGCGACTTCTGGGCCTTTTTCTGGGCTGGTTTTATGACCCCGAGCAATTCACCATCAGACGTTGTAACGATCGCGCTGTCTGAATCCGCGCTGCGCAGTACTCTTTCCGCGTCTTTCGGCTCCAGGTCCGGCCTGACAGTGTGTGGCCCGGGCTGCATGATATCCACGATTCGCGCCTGTGGATTGGCATCCCAGCTCTCCCCGCTTACGACACCGAGAACAATGTTTCTGTCGTTCACCACGACGCAGATATCCTGATTCGGCCGGCGGCGGCTCTTGACATCCTCCAAACGTTCCCGGAGCGAACAGGTCGGGACATCCTTATGCAGCACCTGTTTGATCCGTGGTTTCTTTGCCTGTGTGCCCTCGGTTTCCCAACCGACAGCCAGCCAATCGGCTTTCCCGGGTGTGTATCGATAGACTTCCTGGAAGCCCATAGTTTCGAGCCGCCAGGCAGCCCTGGCGCTGAGATCGCACTGGAAATCCTGGCAGTACACGATCACTGCCTGGTCCTTTCGAAGGGTTCTCGTGGTTTCAGAATTCATGATTTCAAGAGGAATATTGACCGCCTGCGGCAGGTGCTCCTTCTTGTAGGCCGACGCCGGGAGAACCTCGACGAGCTGGGCCCGACCCTGTGCGACCAATGTTTTCAAGTCTTTGCGACGAATTTCGATCGGCATGGAAAACTCCTCTCTAACCTTAGACGCGAAAATTTCGCGGTCGTGGTAGGCGGAACCCGCCACCGTGGTCCCTGATTTGCTATGGATTCGCCGGCAAACAAGGAGGCTCTGAACTATGCGTGTTCGGTTTCTGTCACTCACTCTCGTTTTTCTGCTTTTGATTCCACAAGTTGTGGCTGCGCAGTCGCAGGCCGTTTCCCCATCCGAGCTCCAGAAGGCCATGTCGGAAGCAGCCAGAAACCGGCAGAAAAACCGCGATGACGTCCAGGCATTCTTTTCCAGTGAACCCGTCCGGCATGCATTGAAGACCGGTAAGGTCGACTATCAGCGGGTGCAAAAGGCTGTCGCGACTTTAAGCCCGGACGAACTCGCGCGTCTGGCCAGCCGAACGAACCAACTGCAACGCGACTTTGCTGCCGGGGCGTTGACGAACCAGGAACTGACCTACATCGTTATCGCGCTCGCCGCAGCCGTCATCGTTCTGATCGCAGTCAAGGCATGACAATTCGATGCGCTCACTTCTGACCCTGCTGACGCTGGCGCAGGCGCTCTGGATCGATGTTCCCTTCGTTCAGCAGGACAAGAACGGCTGTGGATCTGCCTCCATATGGATGATCCTGGAGTACTGGAGGCAAGGTTCCGCGCCCCGAGTTGAAGAGATTCAGCACCAGCTCTATTCCAGGGACGCCGGCGGCATATTTGCGCGCGACATGGAGGAGTATTTTCGATCGCGCGGCTATCGAGTGTTCCCTTTTCGCGGCGAGTGGATGGATCTCGACCAACACATTTCTCAGGGGCGTCCGCTCATCGTCTGTCTTGAACTTAATGCGCGAGGGGCGCCGCTTCACTACGTTGTTGTCACGGGAATCGACCCGCTCCAGAACCTGGTTCTTGTAAACGATCCCGCCGGGCGCAAATTACTCTCGATGAGCCGAGCCGATTTCGAGCAACGCTGGCGGGCTGCCGACAACTGGACGCTCCTTGCGGTTCCCGAAATCGAGCTTGCCGGCACTGCTTTCCGAAATGAGAAGCTGCCGGAAGCTAAAGCCCATTTGAAATCCGCCCTCGATGCGGCTCCGTCAGACACTTACACGAACGACTTTCTCGCCACGGTTTACTTCCTCGAAAACAATACAGAATCCGCACTCAAATATTGGAATCGCGTGGGCAAACCTTTCCTCGAGAACATCCACGTGGATCCACCTTTGAGAATGAATCCGGTGCTTCTCGATCGCGCGTTTTTATGGATCTCGATGATTTCTACACGACTGAAGCGCGACTGGAGGGAACGGACGTTTTTTCTCGATATCAAATGGAATTGTCGCCGGCCGAAGGCGATCGGTTCGACCTCACCCTTCGCGCCGCTGAACAGAATGGACCCGCGTGGCTTTCGTGGATGAGGGGCCTGCCTTACAAGACCGTTCATCCGGAGTTCTTCAACCTTGGCGGAAACGCTGTGAATGTGAAATCCATGATGCGTTGGGACGCCAACAAGCGGCGAGCATATGCGTCCATTGCCGCCCCATTGCGGGGCAATCCCAAATGGGGTTTTTACGCCGCCGTTGACGCTCGCCGCGAGAATTGGACCGGCCCGGGCGGCGCTTTTCAAATGCGCAAAACCGAAGCGGCGGCACAAATCCGATCCATACCGAATGGTCATTGGAAATGGACCAGCGGTTTCAGCGTCTCCAACCGCCACTTACCGGATACCTTCTTGCGTGGCGTCTTACTGAAATATTCGGGTTCAGTCACGCGAACACTGCTTCGGAATTCCGACCGCGGGCTGAGAGTGGATTCTTCATTGTTGTTCGAGGCGGGAAAGCTGCTCGTTCAAAATCCAGCCCGGTATGTGAAGGCGGAGAACAACGTTTCGGTGCGATGGCGTCTCTTCTCGGCGACGCTCCGCGCCGGCCGCATTCTTGGAAAGACGCCCTTCGACGAAGGCTTCATGCTTGGACTGGACCGTGATTCCGACCGCCGCCTGCGCGCGCATTCGGCGACTCTCGACGGGCTCAAGAATGCGACCTTCATGAACCGGTCCTTTGTTCTGACGAACCTTGATCTTCAGAAGACCGTCTTTCAGACCGGGTTTTTTCGCCTCAGCGCCGGCCCTTTCCTCGACGCGGCCCGGCTTACGAACATTTCCCATTCGCTCTTTGACACTGGCCTTCAGTTGCGCCTGGCAGCGCTTGGACTGCTTACCCTGAACCTTTCTTATGGCCGGAGTCTTCGCGACGGCGGCAGTGCCTTTTTCACGGATATAACAAGATAAGAACGTGGCAGTCCAAGTATCTATGAACGAAGACACACCGCATATCCCGGCAATGGTGCTTTGGGGTTACACCAGTGGAGTCAGGAACCTGGCGGATGAGCATTTTCAACACCTCTTGTTTTGCGTCGAGTGCCAGGCTCTCGTTGATGAATTCATCGATGTTCTCGATGAAATTCCGTCCAGCAAAGGTCCCGAAGCCGCTTAACCTTGGACACAGAATCCTTGACACAACTCTGACGTTGGCGTAAAGGATTTGTCCGACCCACCCCTCAACCGAAGAACCCAGACACTCATGGACCGGTAGCCAACTGCGCCCGTACATCAGCGGCGCGCTGACGCGCGAACTGAATCATGAACAGTGCTTCAGCATCGAACTGATCGTTGGTGCAAGGGCGCAGACTTCCGGTGGCGCCCGGATCACAGAGCTTGAGATTATCGTCGTACGCGGCCTGGCGGATTTGCTGGTACTCCTTCGTGATCTCCTGCTCCAGCCATCCTCCAGCGCCTCCCGCAACGTCGGACGCCTGCCGCAACGTGTTCCTGTAAATCGCCAGTAAGTCCGGCGCAACGGCCAGAGCGCGAGAGGTGAGCACATTCGTAGTGAAGTTGTGCATGATGTTCCAGTCGAGTGACCAGAACGCGTTGCTCTTGTCCCACGGAATCAAAATCGATTGAAGGCTGTTCTGGAATCTGTAGAGATAGAAGTTATTCACGCCGTAGTTGCCAATAACTCCGTCTTGTTCGGCGACGAAGTTTTCGGCTGCGAGTTCTCTGAATAAGGCATTCAGATCGATGTATTGCGCCAGCGCCGCGGAAAACTGCGCGTTCGGCGCCTCGTTGATCGTGCGCACCATCGCCTCGATTGGAGCAGGATCCAGATTGATGAGGTTGTTCTCTGGCTTGAACGGCAGGGGTGAGTACCTGGACAAATCGGATCCGCGATAGTCGAACAACCAGGGCGTCACCCATTCATAGTTGTACAGATGACCATCGCTCTCTCCGAAATTCCGCTGAAGAAACACCGAATCAATGTACTCGACGATCGTGTACAGGCCAGCGTATTGATCATTGATGTACAACCGCGTGTGGACTTCCCGGGGCGCCGGAATTCCCAGCTTGCGGAAGAACGCCACTGCGGCTCGTTCGTGCATCATCGATGCATCCTGAGTGTTCGCCCGAAGGATGATATCCTTCAGCCCCAGAAAAGTGTTTTGACTTTCATACCGGCTGAATTCGATCTTGAAAGTCGGCTTGATATTGCTGCGGCTTCCTTTGCCATGCGAAGTTACAGCGACCTGAGGAATCGTGATGTCTCTTCCATTGAATATCCAATGAAACTCGACCGCAAACCAGCACTCGATGCGAGGCAAGTTCGAGATTCGCTGGCCCGCGAGGGCTTCAAGGTCTTGCATGAGGCAAATGAAATTGGTTTGCTTGAGAGTTGCATAATCCCGCGGATCAATGTAAATCCGGACCTCGTGAAGTATGTCTTCGTTGAAAAAGTCATCCGAGGTTTGAGCGGCTGATGGGAACGAGAAGCCCAGAATCGAGAATAAAGCGAAGATGAAATTAAATATGTATTTCCACGTCATAACACCTCACATCGCGATTTGCAATCTGCCGATTCCGGTCCAGAACATGTTTCGACCGACTACGGCCCTGCGTTCGATGTCCGTGACCCTTTCGCGTTGAGCATTGAGCTGAATCTTCAGAAAGCGATTCAGGTACCACGTTGGACCGAATGTCCACGTGCGGTCGCTGTTCGGCAGGATCGTCGGCGCGCGCGGGCTCCGCGAGGGAAGTCCCGGACCCGGAGCGCTAAGGAAGGTGAGCACGTCGAATCGCGCCGACAACTCCAGGGCTCCGAAACCGCGTCCGGTCAGTAATGGCTTTGCAGGCGAACCGCCACGCGATTTCATCTTTCCGAGAGCCGTCCATGCGCCCATCACGTACCATCCACGTGAAATTTTGTCGGGCAGATCCTCGCCCCGGATGCCTTGCTTCTTTCGTTCTTCGGACATGCGTATGTATTCACCCTTGATGCTGACCGGACCCTCCGCCCATGCCACCTCAGCACCGATCCTCGTCCGATTGCCGCGTACATAGAAATGATCAAAATATGTGAAGTTCGAAAATGTCTGACCGTTGACACCATTGAGGCCCTCGAACATCCGCCCTCTCGTTCCGGCAATGCCAAGGTAAAGATGACGGATCGTCTTCGGAAGTGGCGAAACAAGTCGGAGTGGCTGGCCCGTTAGCCGCGCGGCGTACGTTCTTCCTGCTGTGGGAAGGCCGTGAATGCCAGACCCCTCTCCATCGTGGCGAAAGACTCCGATCTGGTACTCCAAACGATTGTTCTTGAGAAATTTGGCGTGCAGCATAACGCCGCGCTCCCGTGCCGGCGCCAGAGCATCAGAAACGCGCGACTTGAACGCGTAGTCCAGGCGATCTTCCGATCCCGTCTCTTCCAGGCCTTTGAACTTGCCCACCTTCACATGAAGCAGTGGGTGAATATTGATATCCCCGTAGTTATCTTTCCACGGATGGTACTCGTGATCTTTTCCGAAGGTTGACCGCATATCGCGTTCTATTTCGTAGTCGAGATACTTGGTCGCGTGACCCTTCAGCCCGAACCGTGCTTTGGTCAGCAGGAAGGTGTCAGGCGTTGCGGGGACGGCATTGACGATTCCGGGAAGATTCACCGCCCGCGGAGAGAAGCGCCGAAAATCGAGGTGCCATTTTGCCCTTAAGTCCACTTGAGCGAATTCGCCGATTTGCAGCGAAGGTCTGTTCTTGAAGGACACTTGAAGCATCCGGCCGGCGTTCGCAACGGGGTCATCACCGGAAGAGGCCTCCTCCTCTCCAGGATTTTGCGCGAAAAGCATCACTGGAATCAGCATCCAACCGATCAGTACTAATGTTCGCAAAACAGACTCCCCAGGCACTGCAGCGACGCAGCCGTACTAGCTAAAAAACCCAATCTATATATCTACTCCGAATGGGTGGCGCTTGAGAAGATAGAGATTTTCTCTCCAGCGGATTTCGATCGGCTCAAGAACTGGAAGGCCATCACCATTCCAGAAGGGATGTCCTTTACTACCAGGCTGAGCGTCAGAGTGCTCCAACGAAAAAGTTCTATCCGTCTGAAAAAGCAGAATTTCCAGATGGCACGCGAATTGTAATGACCTGTCACGAGGTCTCTCGATGGTGTCGGCACTGCGAGACAGGATCCGGTTCCACATCAGTTGCGTGGGTTTGATGCTCGTTTGGGTAGCTCTTCCGGCGTGCAATAACAAGGTCAGCGCGGGAGATCGAGAGAAAACAGTTCTCGACACTCAAATTGGAGACGCCACCTTTTACTCTCGCCGCTTTCAGGGCGACAGGACCGCGAGCGGCCGCAAATTCGATAACCGCAGGGCGGTTGCCGCACACGGCAGTTATCCGTTCGGTACAGTTGCCCGCGTGACGAATCTCATGAACGGTCGCTCGGTGAACGTTGTGATCGTCGACCGGGGCCCCTACGGAAAGAATCGCCGCGAGGGAGCCATCATCGATCTTTCCCGCACTACGGCCGAAAGGTTGGGCATTCTCCGCGAGGGACGGGCGCAGGTAAAGGTCGAAGTACTCACCTGGGGAGCCGATACCTACTCGCGCGAACAT
>QHXD01000196.1:671-7398 GCA_003223895.1 Acidobacteriota bacterium | reverse complement strand
TAGTCAATTTAGGTGAAACCGCCTTGTCTCATCTGATGCAATGAAGCAGTTACACACGTCCGGGACCTGGAGGGCGACGTGCACCGTGGCCCCCAACAACTGGAGGGCAGACAGAAATCTGCAACTTGCCCTTTCGGTGATTCAGTTGGCGAATGCCAAAATGGCGGCAGCCTGCGCGGCATTCTGCAAACGAAGAAGAGGTAACGGCGTATGGAAACACACGAATTGCAGGACGGAGATTGGATCGCTGTGCAGGTGCGCTGCGGTTCTGAGAAGACGGTAAGCGAAGGCCTTCAGGAGAGAGGATATGAGCAGTTTTTTCCTTCGTATGAACAGCAGCGCAGATCTCGTGGCAGTCAGATAGGGATGGTTCAGCGTCCACTGTTTCCGGGATATGTTTTCTGTCGATATATCCGAGTCCCGCGTTACCGAATCCTTGCGACGCCAGCTGTCATTCGACTTGTGGGAGCCGGCAACACGCTCATCAGCATCCCCGGCGTTGAGATTGAGGCGATTCGGCGCGTTGTGAATTCAGGTTTATACAGCGAGCCCTGGAAGTTCCTTCAGGTCGGACAGGCGGTTATAGTCAACCGCGGAGCACTGTCTGGAGTTCAAGGGACCTTGGTATCCGTTGGCCGAGGGATGCGTCTCCTGGTCAGCATTGGGCTGCTGGGAAGGGCGGTCGCCGTTGAGGTCGATGCTGATACTGTATCGCCAATTAGCAGTTTCAACGCCCCGGAATATACGCTGTCGAATGCGGGTTTGGTACAGTGAAGCGCATTAGCGACAGTTCCAAAGTAGTCATTTTTCAACTTTTTAGCTGAAGATGATGGAGTGCGCACTCGGCACAAGCGCAAGTGAAGATCGGGCTCGCTTTGGCATTCAGGCGTCTGGCGTCGGGTGGAATGTCGTTTCGGGCAATGTGGTGCAACGGCAGTTTGAAGTCCGTCACAAGGAAAGTAAACGTTCGGATCATTGCGGCCACTAATGTCAACCTCCGAGAACGCGTTTCACTCGGCCAGTTTCGCGAAGATCTGTATTACCGAATTGGTCTGCCGGAAATTAATGTGCCACCGCTGGTCAACCGGGGTGGTGATATCCCGATCCTGATACATCATTTCATGCGACGCTTCGCTCAGATGTATGGAAGGGCGATTCCTCAACTATCAAACAGCGTGCATGACCTTCTCCTGAATCATTCGTGGCCCGGTAACGTGCGTGAGTTGGAAAACGTCGTCCGGCAAATCTGCATGATGGCCGACAGCGGATCTGTGGATCTTCAACACTTGCCCCGCTATTTGACAGACAACCCGAACAAGCCCGTACTGCAATCGGAGATCATTGATGATACTTCCATGATTTCGATTGATGAACTCCAGCGCCGCCACGTGTTGCGTGTACTCGAGCGCGTGGGGCGCAGTAAGGCGCGTGCCGCAGAGGTCCTCGGTATCAGCCGTTCCACGCTATACCGTTTGTTGCAGGGTACCGTGTCCACTTCAACATTCTAATTTGTCCAAATGCGACTGCGTTTCAAATCGAGCGTCTCAAAACCGATCACATCTTGAGAACGCGCTTTCGATGGTCGGGCCTCAGGTGAAGAGTTTGTCGCAAAAAATTGTTCGATGCGGGGTAGTTACCTCAGTGTGCGCCCGCTCCTTCCGCGAACGCAGTTCTGGCAGGTGAAGTGCTAAGGGAAGAAGAGTTTTTATGACCTCGCAAAATCGGCCTTCTAAGGCCAATGGCGGCAGCCTGCCCCGGCAACCCATCCGGCTGGCAGGCTGCGCGAAAGACTTTCCCCTTGTCGGAGCGTCTCGATAATCATGAGCACAATTATTGTAAAACCCGCCCTGAGTGATTCCTGCAAACAGGCCGTGGCCGCCATCGAGCGGCAGGTCTTCAACGACGAACTTGGTGTCGTGCTCTCGAATGGCCGGCCTCCTGCCGAAGCGGCTACATTTCAGCTTTTAGCAGTGACCAGCCGGCACAGCACTCCAATAGGCACGCTGAGCGTTGTAGACACAACTGATAACTATGCTCTTCATCGACAGTTTGGGCTGATGTTCGACAGAGGCACGCGCGTCGCTCGTTTAACACGGCTAGCGGTTTTGAAACCTTATCGTGGTCAGGGCATTCCCTTAAAGCTCATGCTCGAGGCTTATCGTCTTTTCGTTTGGCCTCGTCAGTATGATTTCACCTGGCTTACGTTCGACGCCGAGAAGGCGAAATCATGCAGCTATTGCACGCTACTGGATTATCAGATGAGCTCCCGAGTATTCGCCGCCGAATATGGCCGTGTTCGCGCCTTGCTGAGAAGGGAAGCCGTGCAGGCTGCCACGGAAGAAGCATACGCCGCGGTTTGTGAAATCCGATGATCGGAGAATTGGAGGGAGCATTCGTGGACATCAACGCGATTGATAAGGTAACAGACGCCGAAATGGACGCTCTGGAGCGAAGCTGGTTTGCCGCCTCTCGAGCTGCGGAAGCTGCTCGTGCAGAGCTGCAAACGGCCCGAGTAAGCGAGAGTGCCGCAAGAATGATCGCCGACGTGCTCGCGCGCCTCGACAACGCAGAACGTCAGAAGCATGAAATCATGCGGCAGATTAACGAGCTCGAAGACAGCCTGATTGACTGACCAATCCCCATGTACAGCTGATTTCGCAATCAATCTACGGGGTTCATCGCTCGAGGGCGCGTGAATCTCACTCTAAGATATTACAAAGCTTTCAAAGTAAACGGTGGTTCCGGATGGATCGTGCAAGAACAAAATCCAAAGCATCCCAGATCAAAGGCGTAGCGATAATCGCGGCAGTTGCGGTCGCACTGATCAGCGGTGCCGTGACGCTTGCCAACATCGACTTCAGCAGTCATCGAGTCGATCGCACAAAAATCAGCATCGAAACCGTTCGCCAGGGCACGATGGAAATTAAGGTCGGCGCCAACGGTCAATTGCTGTCCAAACACATAGAGCAACTCGCCGCGCAAGCTCCTGGCCGGGTCGCGAGGGCGGATATCAAACCGGGCGCGGTCGTGCAGGTGGGACAAGTACTGGTGGAACTCGCAAATCCGCAGCTCATCGCCAGTGCAGAAGAAGCTCAATCGGCGTGGGAAGGGGCATTGGCGGAACTCCAGGCCTCAGAGGTCGAGCTGCAAACCAACGTGTTGAACCAGGAAGTCATTCTTACTCAGACGCAACTCAATCTGGAAAAAGCGCAAGCGAAAGCCGACGCCGACGAGGCTTTGAACCGTGACCACCTTATTGCAGAAATAGAATTAAGGCGCTCTCGACTGGATTTGGCCCAACTTACAAAGGCCTACGCCCTCGAACAGAATCGCCTGGAAAAGATTCGCGACAACATTCAAGTCCAACTGGCTGTCAGGAAGTCCCGCGTCACCCAGCTGGCGCGAGCGTTGGATCGCGCCAGGACCCAGGCTGCTGACTTGAAGGTCGTCGCCGGTATCAGTGGCATCGTGCAGGCGATTAACGTCGAAGTCGGGCAACAGCTGCAACCGGGCAGCCCCATCGGCCGCATCGCGCGGCAGGATCAACTCTACGCAGAGCTCAAGGTCCCTGCGCGCGAGGCTACTCAAGTAACAGCGGGACAAAAGGTAATCGTCGATACCCGCAACGGGACCGTGAACGGTGTCGTCACTCGCGTTGACCCCGGCGTAACAGAGGGCACCGTTGTAGTCGACGCGGATCTACAGGGTGCATTGCCTGCAGGCGCCCGTCCGCAGCTGCAGGTAGAAGGCACCATCTATATCAGCCAATTGCCGAACAGCCTGTACGTGGGCAAGCCCTCCTACGTCAAGAACGATGCGGCGATTACGGTGTACAAACTCGATCCGGCGGGAAGCTATGCCTCGAGGGTCACAATCAAAGCGGGTAAGGTATCGCTTAATTACCTGCAAGTGTTGGAAGGTTTGGAAGCGGGCGATCGCATCATCACTTCGGAAATTCGCGAGTGGCAGGGTCAAGAGCGCATCTTGTTGAAGTAGGCAACACCGGAGAATCTCATGCCCAAAAGCGATCCCGCCCTCTTCCATAAGCTATATGGATTGAAAAAGCCGCGCGTTACTTACTACGAAAAAGACTTTCTCGACTACGTATTGATGATGTTCCTGAGCGCACTTGTCCTCGGCTTTTCGTATGGTTTTGGCCATGCAGTGTCGATCGTCGGGCTTGCCCTATGCGCGTTTACGCTTGTCGTGTTCATCATCAGGCATGGCATTGAGCTTGGCGTCCCTCTGATCTTGAGAAGGCCGCAGGACGTTCTCTATATATTCGTATACAAGCTTCAGAATTTGAGGCCGATGTATTTCATTGCTCTCGGCCTGCTCTTGCTGGAAAACGTCCTGATCGTCGCAACGCCGAATCTCCCGCATCATGTCGAATTGATGCGCACAGTTGCCCTTTATCTGTTTTACATACATTTCATATCTATCACTGTATACAGAACAGCAATCCTGATTGACCATCTGGCCAAGAAGGAACTCGTTCGCGAAGTCTTGATGCAAACCACTTGGAAAAGAGTGATCAATGAAAAAACGAACATCGCTCTGGAAATCGTCCATGCGTATTGCACCGGATTATTAACGCATATCGTCCTGATTGCGCCATGGTATCTCGTGATCACGTATTCAAGTTTTTCGGTGATCTGCCTTCCGGTTGTTTGCGTGATCAATATCATCGTCCATCTGAAATGGTGGCAAGGGTACAACGCGTGGTTCTATCGAGATCACTGGTTGGGTCACAATTCGGAGCTCGAGTTCATATTTCTGCACGGCACGCACCACGATGCTATCCCCTCCGGCTTGATCGCCGGGACCGAAACCGGCTTTTTAGAAGGATTTCTGCGGTTCGCGATAGGGTGGCCCGTTTCGTTCTATAACCCCGTCATTTCATTCCTGGTATGCACGTATGATGTCAAAACCGACATCGACATGCATCAGTACATTCCTGCTGTTTTTCCAAGAATATCGATACGAATGATGGAGGTTATTCAACATTCGACGCACCACTATGGATCGATCGAGCCCTATGGCGTCGGTGTGAAAGTGGACCTGCCCGGCGTGTCCGAAGATCTCAAGAAGGTTTTCGCTCGGGTTCCCGATGGGCTGAAAAACTCGGCCAGGCTGGACGAAGAGCTGACCGATTTCAAGTGGGACAATCCAACGCATCGCAGAATTCTCAGCCTCTACGAGAAGTATCACTGAAAAATGTCAGCCAGAAAAAATGATCCGGTCGTTTTCCACAAGTTGTACGGAACGAGGCAGCCAAGGGCTGTTTACTACAAGAGAGATTTTCTCGACTACGTGTTGATGATCGCGCTGAGCGGCCTCGTCGTCGTTTTGACGTACGGTTTTCGCCATGTGATGTCGATCGTCGGGGTCGCGCTATGTGCCTTTGTGCTTGCCATGTTCGTGGTGAGGCACGGCATAGAGCTCCGCGTTCCTGTGATTTTGCGAAGGCCGCAGGACATTCTCTCCATGTTCCTATACAAGCTCCAGAATTTGAGCCTTCCGTACCTCATTGCCATGGGTCTGCTCTTGCTGGAGAACGTCCTCATCGCGGCTACGCCGAATCTTTCGCATCATGTGGAAACGATGCGTAACGTGGCTCTCTGGCTGTTTTACGTACATTTCCTGGCGATCACCGCGTTCAGAACCGTCATTCTGATTGACCATTTGCGCAAGAAGGAGATGGTCCGCGATGTGTTGATGCAAACTGCGTGGAAGAGAGTCATCGATGAGAAGACGAACATCACTCTGGAAATCGTGCATGCGTACTGCACGGGACTATTGACGCACATTATCCTGATCGCGCCGTGGTATCTCGTGATTGGTTATTCGAATTTTTCGCTGATCTTCCTTCCGGTGGTGTGTGTAATCGACGTCGTCATTCATTTGAAATGGATGAAGGCGATCAACGCATGGTTCTATCGAGATCACTGGCTGGGGCACAATTCGGAGTTCGAGTTCGTATTTCTTCACGGAACGCACCATGATGCCATCCCGTCGGCCATGATCGCCGTCGCGGAAAACGGCCTTTTGGAAGGGTTTCTGCGCCTCTCGATGGGGACCCCGGTTTCATTTTACAACCCCGTCATGTCCTTTCTGATAACCACGCTCGAGGTGAAGATGGACATGGAAGCGCATCAGTACATACCTGGGGTTTACCCGAGATTGCCAATGAAAGTGATGGAAGTTTCTCAACATTCGACACATCACTATGGATCGATCGAGCCCTATAGTTTCGGCATAAAAGTAGATCAGCCCGGCGCTTCAGAAGAGTACCAAAAGCTATTCTCCGGACTTCCGGATGAGCTGAGAAACTCGGCCAAGCTCGATGAAGAGCTTACAGGCTTCAAATGGGACAACCCAACCCATCGCAGAACCATCAGTCTCTACGACAAGTATCACGTGCGACGCGAGACGGTGGAAGCCCTCTGACAATTCATTAACGAGGTTGTGATTATGAATCTCTGGTTCGACTTGAAGTATGCGTGGCGCCTGTCGATGAAATCGAAGGGCTACTCGCTCATGTGCGCGACCGTAGTTGCACTCAGCGTCGGCCTCGCCGTGTGGGTGTGCGAGCTCGTCTACAGCCAGGTGCTCAAACCACTCGAGTTCCCGCATTCCGACAGCTGGTACAGCGTACAGATCGCCACGAAGGCCGAGTCCACGCCGAATCCCGGCGTCGATGCCTTTACGTATCAGGAGCTGCTGA
>QHXD01000196.1:0-478 GCA_003223895.1 Acidobacteriota bacterium | reverse complement strand
CGGCAAGACGACTCGAATCGATGCCGCCCCAGTGCAAATCGTCGGCGTAATGCCGAGGGATTTCCTGGCGTTTCAGGATTTCGAGCTCTGGATGCCGCTGCAGATGCTGCCGTTGGCTCGGCCGGCCGACTCGACGATGACGTTATTCCCGTTCGTTGTCGTGAACGGCAAGCAGAACCTCACTACGATTCTGAACGAGATGAATCCGGCCACTGACGGCGTCAATCACGACTATCCGGACCTGTTCAACTCCGGGCGGCACCTGGCGTTGATTCCTGCGCATCAGATGTACACCCATGCCTTCGCGCCGATCGTGACGATGCTGAGCCTCATCGCCGCAGCGGTGCTGCTGATCGGCGGCGTGAACATCAGTATGGTGTTTCTCGCCCGGCTGCTGGAGCGCAGCCGCGAACTGGCCTTGCGCAATGCGCTCGGTGCGTCGCGCGCGCGTCTGATGCGGCAATGTCTGCTGGAGACC
>QHXD01000896.1:2140-3305 GCA_003223895.1 Acidobacteriota bacterium | reverse complement strand
AGATGTCGTCTACTTTCCGAACCGCCACCTGATGCACGGACCTCGGCACGGGTTCTTTCCACAACGGATCGTCGGAGTAGAACTTCCTGACAGCGTCGTCCCCGGACGCCGACAGGGCCGCCATTCCCGGCAGTGCGAAGGCGAACACACACAGAACCCGGCGCACGATCAGAACAAGTTGTGTACGCGAAACCATATTTGAAACCCCTCGTGGCTGAAGCCAGTATCGAGACTGAAAGCTACTCTGGACCTGTACTTGAGGCGCAATCCGAATCCCACGTCGCTTTCGAGGTGGTTCAGGTCCCAGTCCTCCCAACGGTTGAAGACCTTACCTCCATCCGCAAATGCGACCATGTCGAGAATGGACGATAACTGCCACCGATACTCGGCGTTCATCAGGAATGAGTTGTCGCCGTAAAACCGAAAGGCGCGGTATCCGCGCAGCGTGTCCGGACCGCCCAGCGTCGGCTGCAAGTAGAACGGAACGCGTTGCGTATCGCCGCTGCTGGTCAGCGACGAAGCCCCATGCAGCACGATCACCTTGGTGGCGTTGAACAGCGGAATGTACTGCGCCGCGTCCAGATCCAGCCGGAAGAAGCTGGAAACGCCGAGATTGCGGTCCAGGTAACGGAGGTATTGTGCCGAGTACTTGCCGCCGCTCGTCGGGTTCGAGCCGCGATCCCGCCAGTCAAACTCGACAAATCCCCCGCCCCGCCAGAAGTTTGTCTGCCGGTCGATGCCAGGGGCGGCCTGCGGACCATACTGGCGTTCAGCCGAAATATACCGAGTGGAGTGCCCCGGCCCAACGTTGACCGCCAGGTACGATCCGATCAGTCCGGCGCGAACCCCTCGGAGAGGCTGAAACCCCGGACGCAATTGAACGTTCGTGTCCTCCAGCCGATAGTCGCTCCGCCCGGACTTAGACGAATCGGGCCCAGGACCGTAGTACGGCATCTCGGAAACGTTCCGGTGCACCGTACTGAAGTCAAGAAAGGCGCGACCGCCGACCAGACTGGGCAGTGAAAGATCGACGCGGCCGAGATAGGATTCATTCACGGCCACGCGCGCGCCCACTCTGAGCGTGAGCACGCCTCCCAACAGGTCGCTCCGGCGATACTGCGGCCCGATGGCAAAGCCGGTCCCAACGGCAATTTGTCCGAAGCCG
>QHXD01000896.1:0-2108 GCA_003223895.1 Acidobacteriota bacterium | reverse complement strand
TTCAGCCCACACAAACTTCCGCTCGGCCTTCGAAGGGCTTTGCGGTGTCAGGCTCGCCTCTTTTTCAATTCGAGCCGCCTCGATCGCTTCGCTCCTCGACTGCGCATGGGCCGCCCGGTGCGCCCATATCCCGCAAAGGAGAATGCATCCAACTGCTGAAGTTCTGCTTTTTCCGATCATACGTTTATACCCTCGGCATTCGGGAGCATTGCGTCCGTCCCATAGAAGAAGAGCGTCGGTTCCAGGTCGCCGATACTGACATCGAACCGCCATGCGCAGAATTCGCGATGCACGGCCAGGAGTAGGCAGCCTTGAGCACGACCTGGCCGGGACCGGCGCGAGGCTCGGGCGCTTCGAGCAGTTCCGGCCGCGACTGCGATTTCATCAATCGATAGGCGAGCATAGTGGGTTCACTCCTTTGGTAATGCAGGGATTCGCTGCACAAATCTGGCCGGCGAGCGTCCCCTGAAGCCAGAACCACAATCAGGCCCTGCGATGCCCTTGCGCCAGGCCGGTTGAACCCGAAGAACGGGCCGCTCGCAAGGTCCTTATAGAGCTGCGAACGGTTCGCGAGCGACGCGGCGCGGAGGCCATCGAAGACTTCAATCGGCAGTCCCCCTGGACTCCAACAACTCCCTCCATCACTTCTAACTGCTAACGTTTCCAACAAATGGTGGATCTGCTTTTCGCTCAGCCTTGTCTCCCGCCGGATGCGCAACCTCCCAAGTTATCCATTTCAGATCGAGAACGAAAATGGCGTAGAACACGGGAACGAGAAGTAAGGTAATAAACGTTGCCACAGCAAGGCCTCCAATCTGCGCGTAGCAGAGTGGCTGCCACAGCGGCCCGCCTTCGAGAGCAAGCGGGAAGAGTGCGAGGATGGTCGCTCCAACGGTGATCATGACGGGCCGGATACGCTCGATGCCCGCATCGGGCAGGGCACGTTCGAGTGGCTCGCCCTTTTCGTGCATCTCCTCGATGAAGTCGAAGAGCACGATGACGTGGCTGACGATGACCCCGATGAGGCTGGCAACCCCGAGGAATGCCATGAACCCGAAGGGCGTACCCATGATCGCCAGAGCGATCAACGCTCCGATCGCTCCGTACGGTGCGGCCGCAAACACAAGCAAGGGCTTGACGGCATTCTTGAATTGCACGAGCAGAGCCAGGTAGATGCCGACGAGAGAGATTAGGAGAACGACGGCGAGATTGATGAATCCATCGACCTGTTTCGCTTTCTCCCCAGCGACCTGCAATTGATATCCCGGCGGAAGCCTATTCTGAAGATCTCTCAGTTTGGATTCGATCGGTCCAAGGACCTCCGACGCGAGGACTCCGGGCGCCGGAAAGCACAATATCGAAATCGTGCGAAAATGCTCGCGGCGTCGTATCCGACCCGTTTCAAGGATGTTCCTCACGGTCGCAACAGAAAGCAGAGGAACTCTAGTGTTCAGCTGCGAGGAATAAACATAGAGGCTCTTGATCTGCGACAATTGTGCACGATCCTGAGGGCGCAGACGGGCAACGATCGGGATACTCTTGTCCCCTTCTTTGAACGTGCCAACTGGTGCTCCACTGATCGCGGCTGCGGACGAATTGGCTACATCGGCGTTCGTGATGCCGACTNNNNTACCTGTGGGCTGTCGGGACCCCAATCATCCCTCAGCACCGCAACTCCAGGCGTCTGTCGAACAACGTCCATTGCCTGTGAAGCTAACGTCCGAAGCGTTTGTATGTCCTGGATTTCCGCTCGCGGGTCGGTGTCCGCCTGACCCGACATGAGAATTTCCACAGGGGTTTCTACGGGATTCGTTTGCAGTTGCCGAACGGTGATCCATGCTCCCGGCACCTGTTTGTTTAATGCGCCTTGAAGAGGTCCGATGAGCTTCGGGGTGGCTTCTTTGTCGCTCACCTGAACGATGACTTGCGCATAGTTGGTCTGGGGAGCTTCGGGAGAGATGGAAAACCAGAAACGTGGGCCGCCACCCCCGATGAAACTCGTCATCGAAGTGAGGAGATGGTTCCCCGATTCCTCCTTTGAGACGGTTTTTGCCGCACCTTCAACAACCTGTCGGACGACCTCCTCCGCCTTCACTGCAGCGTCGTTT
>QHXD01000191.1:14920-25190 GCA_003223895.1 Acidobacteriota bacterium | reverse complement strand
CGGCGTCGCATCCCTCCTCTTTCATCCGCCCGATCACCCTTTGAAAGAAGGCGACCGCTTCGGGCTTGAAGACACCACACACCAAGTCATCCATGATGATGCGATCGATTGCTTCGCGCTCGGCAGTGTTTGGGCACACATACTCCAGCCCTCGCGGGGTAAGCTTTTCCGGATATACCTTGCTTGTGACCAGATAACGAGTCCCAGTCAGACCGATGCGACGGAACCCACGCTCGACGGCCTCTGCGGCGACGACCTCGGCGATGTGCAGCCACCGCAGCGGTGATCTCGATTCGATGCAAGGAAGCGCCTGGTGGATCGTGTTATCGGGACAAATCAGGAAATCCGCACCGATTTTCGCGAGCTTATTTGCCGAGGAAAGCATCAACTCACCCACGCCCTGCCAGTCGCCGCTGTAAACGCGTTTCATATACTCGGCGAGCGAATGCGTGTGCATCGAGACTTCAGGATGATCGTGCGAGCCGAGAAGCTGCGCGCCTTCGACGCAAATGGTCCGATAACAAAGAGCCGCGCCTTCGGCGGAGCAGGCAACAATACCGATGTGCTTGGGCATCATTCGATTTTACCGAGATTCGTGTAGAATATGCGCCTATGAAGACTCAGCAGACGCGTAGAGAGTTTATGGGGATCGCAGCGGCGGCCATGGCTGCCCCATTCTTTCAGGCGCAGCCGGCGCCTGGCCGAATCGTCACGATAGCCGGAACCGGCATCGAGGGCATGGCCGCAAGGGGCGATGTTGCGGATCACGCGACCCTCAACAATCCTTTTGGGCTGGTCATCGGACCGGACAGAGCGCTGTACTGGGCGGAGTACGGAAGCCACCGGATACTGCGCCTGGATTTGCGCAGCAAGACAATTTCAATCATCGCAGGCACCGGCACCAAAGGATATTCCGGTGACGGCGGACCGGCTCTCGCGGCTCAGCTCAACACACCGCATGAGCTGCGCTTCGACAGCAAAGGGAATATTTATGTGGCGGAACGCGACAATCACGTGATCCGTTTCATCGATATGAAATCGAAAACGATTTCGACTGTTGCAGGAACGGGCATCCGCGGTTTCACCGGTGATGGTGGTCCCGCTAACAAGGCGCAACTCGCACAGCCGCACAGCATCGCCCTCGATCGCGCAGACAACGTTTACGTTTGCGACATCATGAACCATCGAGTCCGCAAGATCGACGCGAAGACGGGAATGATTGCGACATTTGCCGGCACCGGAGAGCGCGAAAGTACGCCGGAGGAAGCTTCCCTTGACGGCACGCCGCTGGCCGGACCCCGATCGATCGAGATCAGGCCGGACGGCACGATGTATCTCGTCTTACGCGAAGGAAACAAAGTCCTGGCAGTGGACGTCGTTCGCCGGCGGCTCAAGCTATTGGCAGGAACCGGCGAAATGGGATATACGGGCGACCGTGGCCCGGCGGTGTCGGCAAAATTGAATGGGCCCAAAGGCATTGCGTACTCCGCGGAGGGCGCTATTTACATATCCGACACGGAAAGTCACGTTGTTCGCCGAATCGATTTGCGGAATGGACAAATCTCGACCGTGATTGGTACCGGCCAGCGCGGCGATGGCCCCGACGGCGATCCGCTTGCATGCAAGCTGGCCAGGCCGCACGGCGTCTTCATTCAGGGCCGCACGCTTTACATCGGCGATAGCGAAAACCACCGCATCCGGATGATGCAGCTCTGAGCTAGCGGGCGGAGCGGCGACAGAGTGTAGCCCCGGGCGCGAGCCCGGGGTTTGCGGGCCTGTCGCACAAAAGGAAACCATCGGCGGTCTGCACGTAGCCGTGGGCTTTACGCCCGCGTTCAAACACAATTAAAGAATTCTTCTGGCGGTATTTGAACGCGGGCATAAAGCCCACGGCTACGTGCTAACTAAACCCCGACTTGACTTCATTTGAGCAACAGGCAGCCGCCGATTTTTCCCGGGTTCCCGGAAAATATCGGCCGTAATAAGCGAAAGACGCAAAACTTGTTCCCGTCTGCATTTACGCCAATTTCTCCCAACGCGGAACCCCTAAACACTGTGTCTGACGGGTGGTAACGCGATTCCACCTCCCCAGACTCATTCAGAAGCCTCGGCTGCGAAGCCTTGCCCAGTCAGGGTTTCAGCCGATTTCAGCTTTGGTGAAAAACGTGCAAAGGGCAGTGTCTATGCTTACCACATGGAGGAAATGTGAATTCACGTAAGGTCGACGTTCTTGTTATCGAAAATCAGGTATCTGACATTGAGATGATCCTGGAGGCATTGCACGGCCAGTCTGCGGGAATCAAGACAGCCGTGGTCACCAACGGTTTCTCGGCTTTGGATTACCTCGAGAAGCATAAGCCCGGCGTCATTCTACTCAACCCGATGCTTTCGGATATGGAGGGCATTGAGTTTTTACGGACGTTGCGCGCACAGCCGCCCACGGCGGATATTCCGGTAATCGTATTGACTCGGCATTCCGATGAGAGGAGTCGCAGCGATGTTCGTGAGCTCGGCGTGAATGGATACGTCCACAAGACGAACGACGTTCAGGTTCTTGCAGATCACTTCACCGCCTTCCAATACCTGATGTCACACGAAGCGGTAGGAAAGGCTGCCTGAGATTAAACCCGTGCACCTTCCGGAACTAATCAGGCGTGGACTAATTTTGAAACGGCAGCTATCAACACGGCCGGATCAAACGGCTTTGAGATGTATTCCTGAAAACCTGACGCCAATGCAGTTTCACGATCCGCCGGGCTTGTGTAGGCTGTCAGGGCAATAGCCGGTGTCACTTTGCCGAGCGTCCGGTCTTCTTCGCGAATTTGACTAATCAGGGCGTAGCCGTTGAAGTCTGGCATCCCTATGTCTGCCACGACGATATGCGGTTCGATTCCCTTGTAGGCCTCAAGAGCCTCTTCGACGGAGGGAACCGCTACCACGGCCGCTCCACGCTGCTCCAGGACGAATTTGACGATCTCACGTGCATCTCTTTCGTCCTCAACCACCAATATGCGAATATCTTTCAAAGACTCATTGTTCGGTTCCACGATTTGTCCTCCTCCAGCCTACTTCATCCGATAAGGAATACCGAATAACGTCGAACGAGAGCAAGTTTCAAACCAATGGTCCGCGGCTGCGCGTGTATACTCGCAGAAATCGGAGAACGTTATGTGCGATACAGGCCACGATCATCATCGCGAGGGATTCGGGTTCCTTGTAGATGCGCCGGAGATTCAGGCTCTCATTGGGGAGACGCGGCGGATCACCGAAACGATTCCGGCGGCTGCCGGCCGCGTGGCCGCGCTGCGCCCGGCGTTCGCCGCGCTCCTGGCGGCAGACGGATGGCTGCCGGAGGCCTGCACGCGTCCCGATGAAGCCAGCAGGATGGGCGGCGGCGTTGGACAATACGCCCTGTACCGTGCGGAGGACGGATCGCTCTGCCTGTTCTCGCTTGTCGTCCCTGCCGGCGTCTCGACGCCTGTTCACGATCACCTGGCATGGGGCGTCGTGGGTATCTATCGAGGCGTCCAGGATGAAACCGTCTATACTCGTCTCGACGATGGCAGCAATCCCCTGCTGGCGGACCTCGAAATTGCAAGGCGCCGGACGCTGCGTCCCGGTGAGTTCTACACGCTGCTTCCGCCGGTCGAAGACATACACTTTGTGAAGACCGTGTCCGACACGGCATCGATCTCAATTCATCTGCTCGCAAATGACACCGCGTGTATCTGGCGGCATCGATTCGACCCCGCGTCCGGCGCGGTCGCGCCGTTCCGCTCCGGCTATGTGAACGCTCCATGCCCGCCGGACCCCGTTCCGTGATGTTGATATTTGCTGGAATTCCGCCCGCGGGTTCAGCATGATACGTGCAAGCAGGAGGGATCTGGCATGAAACGGCGTGAGTTCGTTGCAAGTTCGCTCTCGATCGCTGCATCATCGGCGCTGCCGCCGCAGGAAGGTACCCGTCAGTTTCCGAATGTACCCGGGCTGACGAAGTATGTTTCCGAATTCATCGTCAATACGAAATATCAGGACATTCCGGAAGAAGTGCTGGCGTTGGGAAGGAAATCCATTCTCGACGGCTTCGGCCTGGCTCTTGCGGGTTCCGTCTCGCCCATGGGACCGCTGATTCGCCAGTACGTTGAAAAGTTCGCCGCTCCCGGTTCCAAAGCCGGCGTCATCGGAACCGGCATGAAAGTTCCCACCCGTTTCGCGGCGCTGGCCAACGGCACTTTTATCCATGCCGATGATTACGACGATACGCAGCTTTCCGTCGCGCCCGATCGCGTCTACGGCTTACTCACCCACCCGACTGTACCGGTTCTGCCGCCGGTATTCGCTCTAGCTGAAGTGAATCACTATACAGGCGAAGAACTCACGCTCGCTTACCACGTCGGAGTCGAAGTCGAATGCAAGATTGCCGAAGCAATCTCACCGCGTCATTACGGAGACGGTTTTCACTCCACGGGCACGCTTGGGTCATTCGGCAGCGCAGCGGCATGCGCCAAACTGCTGAAGCTCGATGCCGGGCGCACTGCCATTGCTCTGGCAATCGCGGGCGCACAGGCGGCCGGACTTCGGAGCAACTTCGGATCCATGACGAAGCCGTTTACTGCCGGGCATGCCGCCGAAAATGGGGTTGTCGCGGCCGATCTTGCTTCAATCGGTTGGACCGCCTCGCCGGAAATCCTCGAGGCGAAGGAAGGCTGGTTCAGTGCGGCCGGCGGCGGATTTGATCCGCAGGCCATCATGAACCGTCTTGGTAAACCCTGGACATTCGCGAACCCGGGAGTTTCCATCAAGCCTTTTCCTTCCGGTTCACTCACGCATCCCGCAATGGGTGAAATGCTGCGTCTCGCCCGCGACCAAAACCTCCCCGCCGCGAACGTGGAGAAAGTAGACATGGGCGGGAACAGCGCCATGATGGCTGCGCTGATTCATCATCGACCCGAAAATTCACTACAGGCCAAGTTCAGCATGGAATTCTGCATGGCCATTCTTCTGCTGGACCGCAAGGCCGGACTGACAGAGTTCACGGACCCGGTGGTTCGCCGTCCTGACGTCCAGCAACTGTTGAGACGGGTGAATTTTTACGTGGATCCGGAAGCCGAGAAGGCCGGCCTCAACAAGATGACAAGCATCATCAAGATCCACATGAAGGATGGCAGGACGATATCCGGCCGTGCGGACTTTGCAAAAGGACATCCGGCGAACCCGATGAGCTACGAAGAGGAAGCCGACAAGTTCCGGGGCTGCGCCGAGTTCGCGAAGTGGCCGTCTGCAAAAACGGAACCGGTCATTCAGATCGTCGGAACGCTCGACAAAGCTCCCGACGTCAGCAGGATTTCGGCCGCCCTGACCAGTTAACCGAAACAAAATTAGCCGCGGATTACGCGAATTACGCGGATGAGCGCGCTATCCTCTGTACTCCCTGCCGTGTGAAGATAACTGCGCGCTCATCCGCGTAATTCGCGTAATCCGCGGCTAATTTTGTTCCGGTGTGCCCCGCAGGGGAGTATCATCTCTTTTCCCAAACATTCGTATAACGAGGAGGAACTATGGCGAGAACGCTGTGGGGTACATCTTTTCTGCTGATTCTTGTGGCACTGACGCAGGCTGCACCGGTAGCACCGCCGCCGCAGGCGGTTCAACAATTCCCACCGGGGTACATGGATCCGCGGCCCATTCTGGACGCGGCTCGAAAAGCTATCGGCAACGACGCCCTGCGTTGCGTCACGATTTCAGGATCGGGCTATAACGGTGCCGTGGGCCAGCAGAAAGAGGCTGCGAAGCAGGTCGAAAGGAAGAGTTCGATCGAAAACCAGGGCTCACGCCGGCACTATGGAAGTACGGAATCGGCTGGATCGACGGTACGCCGATCCAGAAGAATCCGCACCAGATTTTCATGCTCAACGGCAAATACGGATGGCACATGGATGGCGCGAACGGCGCGCCGACCGCCGTGCCGCCGGACATCGCCGAAGTCTGGCCGGTGGAGCTGGTCCTCAATCCGCACGGGTTCCTCAAGGCCGCTCAATTGCCGGGCGCAAACCCCAAAGCGGTATGGCGCTGGGAACTGGGCGAAATGGGACGCGACGGCCCGGAGGTTCAGCCGGAGATCACGCGGATCGTTGCAATCAATTGGGGCAAATATCGCATCGATGCCACCGTCAACAAGGAGAACATGCTTCAAAGGCTTCACACATGGGTGCCGGACCCTGTCCTTGGTGACATGAACTACGAGCACGAATTTACGAATGCGAGTTACATCGACGTCGGCAACGGCATCAAGTTCCCGACCGGCTGGCATTCGCATCAAGGCTGGGATGACAACACCAACTCCCAGAGCATCACCGCCGGCCACAACGCATTCGGCGGCACGATGAAGGATGTCAAGCCGAACGTCTGCCCGGACGCCGTCGCGGTTCCGGACTCTGTGCGCAATGCGACTTTCCCGGTTCGCGTCGAAACGACGAAGCTGGCCGATGGCGTGTTTCTGCTGGGAGGCGCCACACACAACAGCGTGGCCATCGAGTTCAACAATTACATCACGGTCTTCGAGGCGCCGCTCAATGAAGACCGGAGCCTGGCAGTCATCGAAGAAGTGCGGAAGCTGATTCCCAACAAGCCCATCCGGTTCGTCATCAATACGAATCAGCACTTTGATCACGCCGGCGGTCTGCGCACCTACGCCCACATCGGCGCGACGATCATCACCCAATTCAGGAATTTCGACTTCTACAACCACGACTTCATCAACTACGCCCCCCGGACGTTGAAGCCCGACATGGTGTCTCTGTGGCCGCCGACGGAGTTCGCCGAAGGTTATAACTACGAGACGGTCCGGGAAAACTATGTGCTGAGCGATGGCACACGAAACCTGAACCTCTACTACGTCAACCCGCTCCAGAAAGTGGAAGGCATGTTGATGGCGTATCTGCCAAAAGAGAGACTCCTGCTGGAGGCCGATCTGGTCGATACGAACGAGGCGCTTCCGGCCACGCTCAGCCGGGACCAACAGAGTTTCGCCAACGCCGTTCGGCTCTTGAAGCTGGACCCGGCCCGGATCGTACCTGTTCACGGGAAGCCGATCCCCTGGTCCGATTTTTCGAAAATCGCTGGCAACAAGTCGAACTGAAAGCCGGAGGTCTCACATGACTCGTATTTCAATATTCCTTACGGCCGTGGCCTTCGCCACACTGACGATGCTGGCACAGGCGCCAACCAGTACCGGCGTCGTCGCGCTCACCGGCGCGCGCATTATTGACGGCACGGGACGCGCGCCGCTCCAGCAGGGAACGATTATCGTGAACAAAGGCGTCATCGAAGCGGTCGGGCCGGCCGCCGCCGTCAAGATCCCGGCCGGCGCCACTCGCGTCGATCTGTCCGGCAAAACGGTTATCCCGGGGCTCATCAACGCTCACGCCCACCTGAATGTCGACCAGGGGGCCGGGCTGCCCGTTCGTGACGACTTGATCCGGCGGCTTAAAACATACGCGATGTACGGCATCACAAGCGCCGTAAGCCTCGGGTCGAGACCGGCTGACGAACTGGAAGGCCTCAAGCTGCGTGACGAACAAACGCATGTCACGCTCGATCGCGCTCGGCTTTACACCGGGGGCCTGAACGCGATCGGCAAGACGCCCGACGAAGCCCGGAAAAGCGTGGACCGCCTCGCGGACCTGAAAGTCGACGTCATCAAGTACCACATCAATGGCAATCCGAACGACATGACGCCCGATATCTATGGCGCCCTGGTGGACGAAGCGAAAAAGAAAGGTCTCCGGACATTCGTGCACGTCTTCTATTTAAAGGATGCGAAGAGTGCAGTTGAAAAAGGCACCGACGTCCTGGCGCACAGCATTCGCGACCAGGATGTCGATCCCGCGTTCGTTGCTGAGCTCAAGCGCAGGAACATCGGCTATATCCCGACGCTGACGCGGGATCTGTCCGTGTTTGTATACGAAACGAAGCCGGCGTTCCTCGACGAGCCGTTCTTCCGGAAAGGCATCGCCCTTTACGGCAGGGAGGTGGACCAGCTCAGCAGCCCGGCCAGCCAGCAAAAGGTTCGCAACGACAAAGAGGCTCAGGCGATCAAGCAGGCGCTGCAGCAGGCGAACCGCAATCTGAAAATTCTCTCGGATGCGGGCGTTCCGATTGCAATGGGCACCGATAGCGGAGCGGAAGGCAATCCCGGCCGCTGGCAGGGCTACTTCGAGCACGTCGAGATGGAAATGATGGCCAAAGCCGGCATGACGCCGATGCAGGTAATCGTGGCGGCGACCGGTGGTGCTGCCCGCGTCACGAAGGTCGATCAAAAGATCGGCACGATCGAGCCCGGCAAATGGGCCGACCTGCTCGTATTGAACGCGAATCCGCTGGACGACATTCGCAATACGCGACAGATTCATTCCGTGTGGGTCGGCGGGCAGCGGATAACGGGCGGTAACTGACCGCGCGGGACTCCAGGTGAAGCCGATCGACATCGGGTAATCTATAGGCATGCGCATCGCGACCTGGAACGTCAACTCGCTGAAGGCCCGTCTCGAGAAAGTCGTATGGTGGCTCGACCGGGCCAGGCCCGATGTGCTCCTGATGCAGGAGACCAAGCTGGCCGATGCAGAGGCGCCGACGGCGGTGTTTCGTGAGGCCGGCTATGAGCTGGCGCACCATGGCGAAGGCCGGTGGAACGGCGTCGCCATCGCGAGCCGCTGCGGCATCGACGGCGTAGTCACCAACTTTGGCGAGCCGCTGCGCCCCGCGCAGACTCCTGATATCGGCGACGACGAACCGCTTGCCGAGGCGCGGATGATTTCCGCCGAATGCTGTGGCGTGCGCGTCGTTTGCGTGTACGCGCCGAACGGCCGCGTCGTCGGCTCGGCGTTCTACGAGGCCAAGCTCGTATGGTTCGACCGGCTGGCGCGATGGCTCGGCGAGGCGGTCGACGCCAGGGCGCCGGTCGTGCTCGGCGGCGACCTCAATGTGGCGCCCGAAGACGTGGATGTGTGGGACGCCCGCGCCTGCCATGGTGGAACGCACGTCTCCCAGCCTGAGCGGGACGCGTTAGCACGCCTTTGCCGCGGAGGACTCGTTGACGCCTACCGGCTGCGCCATTCCGAGCCGGGGCGGTACACGTGGTGGGATTACCGCGCCGGCAACTTTCACAAAAACTTTGGCATGCGTATCGACCACCTGCTGGTGTCCGCCCCGCTGAAGCCGCGCGTCGTCTGGGCCGAGATCGACCGGGAGGCGCGCAAGGGAAAGCCGATACCCTCCGACCATGCACCGCTGGTGATCGACGTCGACGAGCCTGGCCGCCCCTTCGATGCCGGCTGGGCCTCGGCCGACGAGCGCATCGCGGGACGCCGCGCACGCCCGGACTGACAGTCGATTGAACCGCGGCGTACGGGGACCGCGTCGTCATTGGCGGGCCCCCTGTTGGAAATTTCGAGGCATCTCCAGCGGACACGTAGCCGCATCAATCCTTAGTCGAATATTGACAAGCCAGCCGCGTTCAAGTCAAAGTGGCTCCACTAATCAGCCAATCGTTGACAAGGAGAACTCCAATGCGCCGACTGATCGGAATTACGCTTCTCGGGTTGTTTGTTTTTGCGGCGATCGTCTATGGTCAATACCCGGCCACACGAAACCCGCTCATGGGAGCCTGGAGGGTTTCGGAAATCGCGGATGCGAACGCGCCTCCGGTCACCAAGCCTCAACCTGGTCTGTACATCTTCACGGGACAACACTACAGTTTCGCGAGGATCAACGGCACCAAGCCGCTGCCAGGCTATCCGTCGAACGATAAAGCAACCGATGCGGACAAGGTCACGGTCTTCAATTCGCTATACATGAACACCGGCACGTACAGCGTGACGGGCAATGTGCTGGCAACGAAAGCAATGGTGGCAAAGAGCGCGTTCGCCATTGGGGGCGCAGGCAACCAATACGAATTTACGCTCAATGGGAACAATCTGGTGCTGACCCAGAAGCCATCGGGAGCCGTTATAAAACTGGTCCGCGTCGAATAGATCGTCCGGAGATGTCGCATGAATGGTAAGTGGGTGATGTCCTGTTCGCTGGTCGCCCTGGAAGCTTCCAGCGGCCCTCGCCGCTCTATTGCCGAAGGCAACAACGTCGCTCCCCCGATGACACCTTGACGGACGGCCGTAGATTTTCAGCCGCGGATTACGCGAGTTACGCGGATGAGGCGCCCATCCGCGTAATTCGCGTAATCTGTGGCAAAACGCTTCCTCCGTATAGACCTACG
>QHXD01000191.1:13744-14899 GCA_003223895.1 Acidobacteriota bacterium | reverse complement strand
GCGGCAGTTTGTGGGACTCGCGATCTCGCAAATTTTGTAGATCAATTTGTAGAGTCCGGATTTGGTCTTCGGGACCACACGGACCGAGCCGTCGGAGAGGTCGAGCGTGATACCCGGCGCGGCCGGCGTCAACGACACGAGCGACAGGTTTACTTTAGCCGTCGTTGCGCGCGCACCGGCAAACCAGTCGTTGGCGAGGACGCTGGCAATGACTGTTCCACCCGACTTCGATGACGCTTTGACCTGATCGTTCACTGCGAGAATATCGTAGGGTTTGACGATGACCGTCGCCGTCGCCTGATCGCAATTGCCAGGATTGGCGGTTTCGCAAATCTTATAGACGAGCGCATATGTGCCGAGCGGCGTGCCCTGGGCCACGTCGACCGAGCCGTCGGAAACATCGAGAGTTACACCCGTGTTGTCTGACGCCTGTTGATACAACGTCACATTTGCAGGCGTGGGAGCCACCCCACCGAGCTTATCGTTGCTGAGCACATTCGCAACCGCCGCTCCGCCGGTCGACGGCGATGCCGTCCCCGTGTCATCCACTGCATCGATCACGTAGGGGTTCACTGTGACGGTCGCGGTGGCTGGATCGCAATTGGTGGGATTTCCGATCGCGCAGATCTGGTAGACGAGTGTGTAAGTGCCCGCTTGTGTGCCTGGGGCCATGTCGAGTGAGCCGCCGGAAAGGTCCAGGATCAGGCCCGGATGAGTCGACGAGACTGGCGACAGGATCACGTTTGCCGTGGTTGCCGGCGCACCTGCCATCCAGTCGTTGGTGAGAACGCTGACGATGGCGGTTCCACCTGCCGGAGACGGAACCAAACCAGTATCGTCATAAGCGAACGGAGCCCCGCTCCCGAGACCTGTGTCACGCCAGAGGAAGACCCCGCGATTGAAGGGCACCTCGTTCGGGTCGCTGCGAGGCACAACCGAGAAGGAACCTCCAACGGAAACGGGCGTCGTGCCAACCGAGACACTTCCGAAGATGGGAGATCCGGCCGCGTCCACGGATGCCGTCCAGCCCGAGGTGAACTCGCCGGACTGATAGGTGATTGCAAACGAAAAAGTCGGGCGGAGAAAACTCAGGAACGGCGTTGCCGTAAAAAAGTACTGCATGCCGGAGATGGAAGGACTGGTCAGGATATCAGG
>QHXD01000191.1:0-13632 GCA_003223895.1 Acidobacteriota bacterium | reverse complement strand
GCTACCTGATTCCAACTCAGGCCGACGGTTTCGGTAAGCTGCCGCCATTCTTTGCCATGATTGTCATTACCGGATGCGGCTGCCTCAGCTGTAATTCCGGAGATGGCCAGGAATAAGATCACGTACACCAACACACCTAGTCTTCTTCTTTCAGTCATATTCTCCTTGTGCGATTCCGCGACCTCGAATGAGGTCATGGGCAGAGCCTGCGCAAAGACCCTCGTGTAGTCAGTCTGGGGAATGTGGTAAAAACGTACAGGCCGGTTCATAAAATTTAGCGAAACAGGGAGACTGAACATGAAAAAGTTCCTGGCGATCGTCATGACTTTGTTGACGGTCTTTGTTTCGAACGCGCAGGGTCAGTCGAAGAGTCAGCGACCCATGGAACACATGTCGGGGCTTCTGAGACTGGTTGAGACCATCCCCTTGCCGGGCGACGGCTACATGGACCACCTGACGGTAGACGTCAAGGGCCAGCGCCTCTTTATTTCCGGCGAGGCCGCAAAGAGTGTCCTGGTTGTGGATCTGCGGGCGGGCAAGGTGATCCACGAAACCAAAGGGCTCTCGGCGATGCCTAAAAAGCCGTTCTATCTCCCCGACACGAACGAAGTCTGGGTGACACTGACCGACAGCACTGTCGCAGCGATTAGCGGGACGACGTACGAGATAACCAAAACCGTCGAATTGACTGGATATCGTAATCCTAACAGGGGAGCGGATAACGCGGCGTTCGATCCCCGTCGAGGTCTTCGAAGACTTTGGAAGCAGTGGCAATCACGGAGCTACTAATGCTTCTATCGAAATAGTAGACACAAAGACCGCCAGGCTGGTGGGCAGCATCAATTTGCCGGGCGGTGACCCCGCCGGCGTCGCAATCGATCCGTCTGGAAAAAGATTGTATGTCGCTATGGGAGACATTGTGAGAGGTGACAGCCACGTGGAGGCCATTGATCTCGAAAAGCGCGCCATCGTCGCGGAGTGGCCAATCAGCGGAGGTCCGGTTCCTCATACCGCAGGTCTGGATTCAGCCCATCATCGCCTGTTTGTGGGTAGCCGGATGAAACCACATACCGGTGAAATTGGAGGCGGACACCAGTATGAACCGGGGAAGCTGGTCGTCATGGATACGGAAACGGGAAAAGTGGTTCAAGTGCTGGACAGTATTGGCGGCGCCGATGACCTCCAATATGACGCGGCAACCGGACGCATCTACTTCATAGGGACAACCGGCACCGTCGCCGTATTCAAGGAGATGGACCCGGATCACTTCAAGCTTCTCGGAAAGGTTCCGACCGGGGCAATATCCAAGACCGGCCTCTGGGTGCCTGAACTGAAGCGGTTCTACTCGGCAGTTCCGAAGCACTTCGTTCTTACTGCACGCCATGGGACCCAGGACATACAGGCAGACCTGTTCAAAGAATTGAACATCACGCAAGGTCGAGTGAAGCCCGATGGCGCCGGCTGGCAAACCTCGATTCTTTCCGACCTGATCGTCGAAGACGCCCATCTCATGGTTTTTGATTACTTGCCGTGATGAGCGGACCGATTCCCCTCCTGAGTCAGGAGGGGTGGCTGCGCCATCAAGAAAATGCCGCGAAGCCACCGAAGCTCGGCGCAGACGGGTGGTTCCCCAGCAAAACCCTGCAAGCAGGAGCTTTGGAACCACCCCGCCTGCTCGGCCTTTTCTGGAATTTGATGGCCTCGCAGGCACCCCTCCTAACTCAGGAGGGGAGAATCGCATCAGGGCAGCAGGTCGTAAATTTGCATCGACAGTTGGGCGTCAGCCTTTCCTTTGCCTGACACCGCGATATAGAGCCGGTTCAGCGACGGCACAAAGACCGATGTCCTGGCGCGGTACCCTGTCGGCACTTCCGCAACGTGTTCGTAATGGTCTGCGTCGCGCTGTTCAATGACGGTCGTCGTATCCGTTCCGGTCACATAAATCCGTTTTCGGCCGGCATCGAACCACATATCGTCGTTCGCGCCGGCGCAAGGAAGCGTCGTCACGACGTTGCCGGTATCGATGTTGAAGACAAAGAATTTTGCGGGCTGGCGTGTGGCGGTAAACAGCCGGCGATGCGGCTCATCCAGAGCAATCGCATTCTCCACCTTCGCATCCGGCACAGGCCACCTGGCTATGACCTGCTTTGTGTCCAGGTCAACGACCCCAACTTCATCGGTCCCGGTGAGATTCACATACATTTTCTTTCCGGCGCGGTCGATGGCCATGGCTTCGGAGTGGTCGCCCGGAAGCGTGATGTCCCCGACGCGCTTGAAAGTGCTGGTGTCAATGACATGGAGGAGATGCGTCTTCGCACCACGTCCACCGCCGCTCTCGACGTAATAGTGTTTGTTGACGGGATTGAACACGGCACCGTCCACGTTCGGGTGAAGGTCGATGCTGCCAACGATCTTGTAGTTGTCGCCGCTCACCAATTCAACTTTTCCGACGGTGTCATTCCCATCGGTCACGATCAGTCTGTTCGATTCCGGGAGATAAACAAGCGCATGGGGCTCCTCAAAGCCCGTGATGCTCTGAATGCGCTTGCCTGTCCGGAGATCAAAAACCTCGACCGTCTTATGTTCCTCGGCCGTGAGAAATAATCGGTTACCCTTGATGTCCACTCCGAAATGGTCGAAGTCGCCCGAGAAACCGGGCAGCGGAGTTGTCGCAACCAGCTTCAGAGGTTGTTTCTGCTGCGCGTAGACGGTGAGTGCAAAACCCAGGAACAGCAGCAAGGATATTCTATGTAGTCTTTTCATCTTCTCTCTCCTGGCCAGGAAGGCCGACGATTGTCACCAAACGAACTTGATGGCGAACTGAATTTGCCTCGCCGAGGTTGTTGTCGCAGTCAGCAGCCCGGCGTTCGCATTGAGCCCGCCGGCCGAATCGAAGATCTGCGAGTTAGCCAACGTCGGCGGTGCGAAATTGGCGTGATTCAAGATATTGAAAACCTCGACGCGGAATTGCGCATTGAAGTCCTCTGAGATCCCCTTGAACAAATTGTTTTTGAACAGAGAAAAATCAAGGTTAGCAAGGCCGGGTCCCTTCAAGATGTTGCGGCCGGCGTTGCCCCGGAGATTGAAACACTGCAAACCTGTGCCACGGCTGGGATCGCAGTTGGAGGCGTAGAACGCAGGCGAAGGCGCAGTCGGAACAGCGAAGCATTCCGTCTTGATGTAGTTCTTGGCATTTCCCGGATTGACCAGCGAGTCGCAGCCGGGACCGGTTAAGCGGTTCGGGAAATCATATGGGTCGCTGCTCTTCAGCCCCAGGGGGTCACCATCGGTTCCAAAGGCTTACCCGGAGAATGCCGCCCAAGTCCCAGCCGTTTGCCGCCCAGCCCAACACGCGAGAAGAAGAAGTGCTCGAGGGGAGCCGCCAGCTGGAATTGATGACCAGCGTCCTGCCGATGTTGTAATCGGACAAGGCACGGTCCAATTTCAAGTCGAACCACGGGAGGCTCGAGATGGAATTTGCCAGTGTATCCCCGGCGATCATCCCGGAATTCGAGTCCATGCTCTTTCCCCAGGTATAAGAGCCCTGCATCTGCAACCCGTGACTCAGTCTTTTCGTGATTCCAATTTGCATCGCATTGTAGAAGGAATCCCCTCCCCAATTCACGTACCGGATGGCGCCGGCGTTCGGGTTGATGAGCGTGCCACTGCCGATCGGCGAAGGCCACAGATAGCCGGCGGAAGTCTTGGTAGGCATGACCATATTGGCGTCGTCGATGCGGAATGGCTGGTGCACACCACGCGAGCCTACATACCCGATCATCGCGGTCAGATTCCGTGCGACTTCGCGCTGTATATTCAGGTTCCATTGCATGACGTAATTACGGTGGGGCTTGTTTTCAACGTACGCATATTCCAGGGTTCCAGCGCCAAGGCGTGAAAGCCCCCCATTGGGAAACGACCCCACAGGCAAAGTGCTGGTACTGCCAATCTGGAAAAAGGGAGCCCCCCGGCCGTTCAAAGTGATCGTCTCATACAGCATTGGAAGCACATCAAACATCCCGAATCCCCCGCGCACCGCGGTTTTGCCGTTCCGGAACGGGTCCCAGGCAAAACCGACGCGCGGCTCGAAGTTGCGACGCGTTGGATTCGAGATATAAGGGTCGCCCAGGTGTGGCTGTGCATCGCTGATATTCAACAGATTCGTCAGCTTTCCCTGATTCTCCGTCGGTCCGGTCGAGAACTCGTAACGCAGACCCACATTCACCGTGAGATTCGGGCGCATGCGCCAGTCATCCTGAACATACGCGCCGACGATATTAAGGCGCATACCGCGCGGAGTGGCCAAACTGGGAATAACGCCGCGAACGCGCGAGGGAGCGTTGGTAAGAAAGCTACGCAGGTTCCCAAAGAAAAAACGCCCCAGGTAGTCGGCAGTATTCGTGACCTGATTGAGTTGATTCCGCTCGAAGCCAAAGCCGAACTTCAAAGAATGGAGACCTCGGGTTAGAAAAGCGTCGTCGTAGACCTGATACGCATTCCAGATGAATTGATATATCGGAGGAGCAACACCCGGTCCTATGAGAGTAAGCCCCGTCACCTGAGCGTACGTTGCAGTCAATCCGGGCGCCCACCCCAGAGCCGGATCCGAGGCCGCCGGATTAATGGCCTGGACGCCGCCGGCGGAAGTGGTATGAGCGCGGTTATAGCCAAGCCGCACCGTATTGACGAAAGTGGGACTGAAAATGCGGTTCTCTTCGAGCGAGATAATTTGCCGCCTCGCGATGGCGTGCTGCAGCACATTTCCGAGCGTATCCGGTTGCGTCAGCGGTGAATTGTCGAAGCTGTAGGTCCCGAAAAGGCTGTCCTTGTCCGAAATCTTCTGGTCCGCTCGAGCGGTGACAAAGTTTTCGTTGACGATCTGTTGGCCTGCAAACGCGAAGATGCCCGTATTCCCATCCCCGCGGAGGCCCGCGTTCGGCAAAGGTTCCATGGCGAGATATTTTTGAACAAGCGGATCGACTGCAACGGAGCCGGCCGCCAGGTTCCCCGCCCTCGCCGCAGGTGAAAGCACGGTGTTGACCCTGGTCAGACCCAGCGACTGCCGGACGCTTTCGTAGTCCCCGAAGATGAAAGTCTTGTTCTTGCGGATCGCCCCACCCTCCGCGTGTCCGAACTGGTTGCGCTTGAATGGGGGAAGTTTGGCGGCATCGAAAAAGTTTCGGGCATCCAGAGCGCTGTTCCGCAGGAACTCATAGGCAGAACCGTGGAACTGGTTCGTGCCCGATCGCGTGATGGCGTTTACAACTCCGCCGGACGTCTTTCCGTACTCGGCCGAATAGTTGCTCGTCAGAACAGAGAATTCCTGAATGGCGTCGACGCCGAGGTTTCCACCCAACACGCTACCCGGACCGCCGTTCGCGTAATCGTTAATGCTGATACCGTCCAGGCGGTAGTTATTCTGCTGGGGGCGAGCACCAGAGATGCTCACCTGCGCTCCGAAACCCCGGTTGGGATCTCCTGAAGCGTGAGTTTCTGCCACAACGACTCCGGGCTGGAGATTCGTAAGGTCAGTCCAGGAACGGCCATTCAGGGGCAACTCGCGCACGGTCGTCGCATTTACCTCATTGCTTATTGCCGACGAGGCCAGCTGCACGAGAGGCGCTTCCTCGACGACCAGAACCTTCTGCTCAATTCCTCCGATGCTCATCGTTATGTCCAGGACCTGCCGGGCACCTACCGTCAGTGTTACGCCCGATCGCACTTGCGTACTGAAACCCGACGCGGTCATCGTGATCTCATAGTTTCCCGGTAACAGGTTGGGGGCACTATAGAAACCTGCGTTATCCGTCACGACGTTCCGCGTTACGCGCGTGGCGACGTCCATGATGGAGACCTGCACCCTGGGTATGACGGCGCCCAAAGGATCCCTCACCGTGCCGGTGAGCGTTGCGCCGGCGACCTGCGCATAGACCGCGCTGGTGGAGAGAATAAGGATGGCGAAAATTACAAAAAGCGCGAGAACACTGCGAGCCTTTGTGGGAAATCGATCGACCAGCATGGGTAGCCTCCAATTCTCCGAATGATTGTGAGTACCGCAAGATCAGTCCGTGTTATTTCCAGGTGGGAAAATACTCTGACTAGCATGTGCGCCTCCGCGAACAGGATCTTAGAGCCCCCTCAGTCGAGACATAGGTTACGTCCAGACTCAGCGCGATTCATGCTTAGGAAGGTACTGGGAAAACGCGTCTGCTATATCACTCGGCGAGAAAATCTGTCAAGGCAAACGGAAAACGGGGAACGGAAAACGAGGACAGTGAGCAAATCCATGCCGTTTGGCTACCGGCGGGCGCGACAATGCGACCAGAAGCAATATAGTTTGAGGACATCCTGATGTTCGGGAGAAGATGCGAAAGGAGAATCTGGCCAGACAGGTGGATGGGCAGTGCCCATCCACCCCCGTAAACTATTTCTTGTCCGTCTTTTGTTCCACTGCGCCTGCGCCCTGACGAGTTTTCTTTGCCCCTGCATGCACGACCTTCTTGGTACCTTTTTTGATCGCGCTGCCGGTCTTCTTTGCAGCCCGCCCGGTAGCTTTTCCCGCTTCTTTTACGTCTTCTTTGGCGCCCTTGTCCTTATTCTCCTGAGCCAGCGCCGTGCCCATAGAACCGGCGGCCAGCATGCCGCCCAGCAGCCAAGCCATCATGTGCTTCATGAGTACCTCCTCGCGAAAATACTGCAGGCGGATTGCCAAACAACAGACTGCAATATTTCTGCCAACCGTGGAGTCTATTTTGAGTTTCAACGATTCGGTTGATCCTTTACTTTTACTTTTTCACTTGATGCCGTGAGGCAGAGCCAATCTTGCGGCTTGAAGCCGGAATACTTCGGTGCGACTGTGCTGGTCTCTCCCCCGCCGGGCCAAAGCTTCATAATCAAGGCCGCGGAGTTGCGCGTCCAGCTCGGCTGCCTGGTTGAGCGCCTGCCACAGCGCGATCTTCCCAACAATTCCGAGAGCCAGGGCTTCGAGTCTCTCCAAACGGCGGAACTGCCCGTTTGACTCATCGTCCACTTCGAGCTTGGCTTCGGATTCGACTCTCGGGGATGTCGAGTCGATCCATCAGGCCTTTGACCTGCTGGCGATCAGCTGCGATATCCGCTCTTAATTCGCTAATAAACTCCTTCAAATCGGGGGCTTCCACTTCGAGATGATCGAGGATTTCAGCCGCAACGAGCGAACCCGCCAGATGGTCATTTAAATATGTTGCGAGGTGTTCTTTCGACACGATTGTTGCTCCCCTCATTCGATGCGGATCTTGCTTAAAGTGCAGCGCCAATATCGTGCAGGATCTCGCGCACGGTTTTCGCCTGTGCGGACGTGCATCGAATGCGTACCACCAAAGTTGCCCCATGCTGCTCTTCTTCGTATTCGACCTTGAATGGCAGAGCAGAGAGGCGCTGTTGCAGTCGATCAGTCTGCGCCTCTGTGAGCATGACTCGAAGGTCAACTTTAGGTTCCATACTGTTCACGAGAGTATTGTCGAATAACACATCTCGTCGTTTCGAAACAGTACGGCAGCGTACACACGAGGCTGCGGAATTGCTGACATCCTCCCTGGAAATCCTAGTGTCTATTGATCAGGTTGAGGAATTCGTTTCGAGTGTTCTGATTGTCTTTGAACGCTCCAAGCATGGAGCTGGTCACCGCAATCGAGTGCTGCTTCTCAACGCCGCGCATGATCATGCACAAATGCTGGGCTTCGACGACGACGGCAACGCCCTTCGGACTGATCTTCTCGTTGATGGTTTCGGCAACCTGCATCGTCAGACGTTCCTGCACCTGAAGCCGCCGCGCGTACATGTCCACCAGGCGGGGAATCTTGCTCAAACCGATGATGCGGCCGTTGGGGATATACGCGACGTGGCATTTGCCGAAGAACGGAAGCAGATGGTGCTCGCAAAGGCTGAACATCTCGATGTCTTTGACGATAACCATCTCATCGTATGCGACATCGAACAATGCCGAGTTCAGCAACTGCTCCGGATTCATGCGGTATCCGCTGGTCAGAAAACGCAGGGCGTGGTCCACTCGCTTTGGAGTATTGATCAGACCGTTGCGGGTGGGGTCTTCCCCGATCTGGATGAGAATGGATCGAATCTCGTCTAACACCCCGACAGTATAGGCTATTTAGTTCCGCATCCGAAATGCCCGCTCGACGCTGCCAAGAAGCGTTTCGGAATCGAAAGGCTTTGTAATGTAGTCCGTAGCGCCAAGCGCGGCAGCCTGGGTCGGAGTGAGGACATTGGCATACCCGGTCATCAGAATAATGGGAAGACTGCCGTCAATGGCCCGGAGCCGGGCAAGAAGCTGGATTCCGCTGATCTCCGGCATCTGCACATCGGAAATCACCACATCGACATCGTGGACCGTGCGCACAATGGACAACGCATCGTGCGAAGAGCATGCAACCAGGGCCGAATGCCCACGGCGCTGGATCAACCTGGCACACATTCGTGCCATCGCATGGTCGTCCTCGACGATCAGGACCTTGATCCGATTCATGAAGGTCCTAAGCCGCAATCCGGATGCCACACTAAGTTTTTGAAAACATGAAGGCGAGCTCACATCAGGCGACGGCGTTTTGTTACCTATAGATACACGATGGGCAGTTCGGGGACAGCCCGCAGCGGCGCTCTTTGAGTGCCGGCGGTCATAGACCGCCGCTACAGTTTCATGCTATTAAAGCCGCATGCCCATCTACGAATACGAATGTGCCAAATGCGGCAAAACGATCGAGGTCATCCAGAGTTACTCGGACAAACCCCTGAAGAAGCATGAGGGATGCGGAGGCACTCTGACCAAGCTGATCTCGGCCTCGGGTTTTCAATTCAAGGGAACCGGCTGGTATGTGACCGACTATGCCCGCAAGTCTTCGCCGGAAAACGCAAAAGCAGAATCGAAAGAGACCTCTTCGAATGGCAGCAAGGAAGGAAGCACAGACAAGCCGGCCACTGAGAAAGCCGGCAAAAAAGACAGCCCGTCCCGGTCCGAAAAGCCCGGCAAGCCCGGCAAGTCCGGCTCCTCGAAAGACTAAGTTCCTCCGCGTTGCGCGGATTATCGAGCGGCTCGAAGCGGCTTATCCCGACGCGAAGTGTGCGCTCGATCACGAGAACCCCCTCCAGCTCCTGATTGCGACCATTTTGTCGGCTCAAAGCACGGACAAAATGGTGAACATCATCACACCCGCGCTCTTCCGCAAGTACAGGACGGCCGAGGCGTTCGCCAACGCAGATACAGCGGACCTGGAATCGATGATCCATTCCAGCGGATTTTTCCGAAACAAGGCCAGGAGCATCAAGGCAGCGTCCAGGGTGATCGCGGATGAACACCATGGCAAGGTCCCGGACACCATGGAAGATCTGGTCAAACTTTCCGGGGTTGCGCGAAAGACGGCGAACGTGGTGCTGGGTGTCGCATTTGGAAAAGCCGAAGGCGTGGTCGTCGATACCCACGTGCAGCGTCTGTCACGCCGGCTGGATCTCTCCAGGGAAACGCGGCCGGACAAGATCGAGCAGGACTTGATGCGGCTGGTTCCGATCGAAAAATGGATTCTCCTGGCGCATCTGCTCATCCATCACGGCCGGGCCAAATGCACCGCACAGCGGCCAAAGTGTGCCGAATGCCCGGTCGAGGATCTCTGCTATTCGGAAGACAAGACGGTGTGAGATGAGAATCCTCGTGGGCGTCGTTCGGTGGACTCTCGCCATCGGATCCGTGCTCGCCACCCTGGCTCTGTTCACGTGGATACTGGTCATGATCCTGAAAAAGGATCGGCCACGATGAACGTGCTGGAGCGGGTGACTGAAGAGCTCCGGAAGTACGAACATCCTTTCTTCGAATTTTCGGCCCGCGAAAAGGATGCGGGCGTTGAGCTGAGCATCCGGTCAAAGATCCCGAATGTGCTCTCACCGGAATACAAGATCACCTTCTCCGAAAGAGACATTCAAAGCACGCAATTCTCGTGGACTTTCCAGAAGCTTCTCTACGATTGCCTGACGGACTACATCGTGGAGCTTTTTACGAAGAGTCCCATGACTGGATAACGGAAGAAGGGAATTAGCCGCCAATGACGCGAATTACGCGAACGGCGCATCAAGGGTCATTTATTGCGCCGTTCGCGTAATTCGCGTCATTGGCGGCTAATTCCCCGTCACTCATATCGAATCACCTTCTGCTGCAGGCGGTTCCAACGCGCTCTCAGCAGCACGTTCCAGCGTTTGCTTTCGGCGCGGGCGATGCCTTCTTCCAAGACACGGATGGCGCTTTCCAGGTCGCCCCGCACTCGCTCGTGGTAAATCGCGGCGCCTTCGTAGCCCGTCATGCTGAAATCCGGATAAGCCATCAGTTGATGGCAGATATCACGCGAGTGTTCATGATCGCCGGCCCGCCGGTACACGACACAGAGCTCTTCAAGGGCTTTTTTTTGCACGGGTTCGGCAAGACCGCCGGCCAATGCCATCTCATAAAAGTGGATCGAACGGCGCCAGTCTCTGGAATTCTGCAATATGCGGGCGAGTGAATAGAGGTCCAGCGGTTCATCCAGCCGGGCCGGCTCGAGCGTGACGCGGTCGCAGGCGTGCAGTGTCAGCGCAGCGAGAGAGACAACATCGTGAACGTTGTGCGTGAAGACTCCGTTCAGCGTGGAACTGGGCCGGCGTTGAAGGTAGTCGAAGTACACGCGAGGGATCATCGATCCCGGAACGTCAGGGCCGCGGAAGAACGAAAGCATTTCGCGTTCGAGGGCCGTAAGCCGGCAACTCCCGTGGCCGTTTTTCCACAGCCGCCGCGCCGTGAACAGAAGATCGAAGTGGGACAGGTTTTGAAACGGGCTGTCCAGCCGCGCGAGGGTGAAGCGCGTTTCGAGCAGAGGGATGTCGAATGCCGCGCCGTTGTAGGTGACGACAAGCTCGAAGCCTGAGAGCCGCTCACCGAGGGCATAGAGCATCGACGGCTCTTCATCGAAATCGCGAATGAAGTATTGGAGCATGTGGAATTCGTCGCCGGCAAAGCAGCCGAGCCCGACCAGGAAAGGACACATGCCCGCGCCGCCCTGAATGCCGGTCGTCTCGGTATCGAGGAAGACGATACGGTCGCGGGAGGGGATGGTTCCCCGCTCCTTCATCAGCAACATGAGGCATTCCAGGTCCGTGGTCGAGAAACGGCTGAGGCGCACTTTGCCGTGGAAATAATCATGAGGATAGAGCCCACGAACCGCGTAATGCGAGCCGAGCGGGCTGGACTCCACGTCACCCGGCGGAAGAATGTCCGCGGCCGCGATTGCGGATTCCATGGACTGCTTGTTCCAACGGCTTCGGAGGAATTGTAGCTGGACTGCGAAATCAGGCATGGTTCAGGGAGTCGATGATGGCAAGAGCCACTTCCTTTGCTTTCATGGTCGGGCCCACACACGACGGGCATCCGTCATCGCACCCGCAGGAGCGGATGAGCCGGCGCGTGGCAGCGAAGACCTGATCGCGAATCTCGTACAGCGGCCGGCTCAAACCGATACCGCCGGGAAAGTTATCGTAGATGAAGATCGTGGGATGAAACGTGGCGGTCTCCACGCCAGTATCCACGGCCGAGCCCAGATCCCTGTGGTCACACATCAGAAAGACGCAGGAAAGATGCGCCAGCGCGTACGCGAGCCCATGCAGTCCATTCAGCCGCTCCCCCGGCGAAAACGGCAGTAACTCGAAAACCTCGCGCGGGATCGTCACCCAATACGATGTTGTATGCATCTCCTGCGCCGGCAGATTCAGATCGCCTGAGCCGACATTCTCCATCGTGAAAAACTTCAGCTTCTTGAATCCCACCACCTGGTGCGCAACGTGGACTTCGCCGTAGTTGTGCTCTGCCGCGGTTTCCGTGACCTCGAGGATTTTGACTTTCGTGTAGGTAATCGCATCGGTGAAGTAATCCGAATCCACCTGCTTTACGTAGGCGCGCCGCTCCGGGATATCGAGCTGATGCACATAGTACTGGCGGCCCTGATGGAGATAGATCGCCTTCTCATGCAGCGTGGAAAAGGCGCTCGTGTAGTCCACTTCGCCGATGATGCAAGAGTCGCCGGTCGTTTCAACAACGACAAAATTGTCCGAGCTGATGCTGCGCAGAGAGATGGAGTCCGCCGGATAGGAATCGCTGGTCCAATGCCATTTGTTGCCGGCGCGATGAATGAAGCCGCGCTCGCGAAGGAATTCCAGGATCTCGGAAACATCGTGACCGCCGAACGATTCGCCCGAGCCAAACGGAAGCTCGAACGTTGCGCATTGCAGGTGGCTGATCAGAATGTGGATGTTCTCCGGATTGATGAGCCCCATTTCCGGAGGCTGGCCCAGGAAATACTCCGGATGGTTGACGATGAATTGATCCAGCGGCGTGCTCGAAGCCACCAGGACCGCAACCGACATTCCGCTCCGCCTGCCCGCGCGCCCCATGCGCTGCCAGGTTGAGGCGATCGTCCCGGGATAGCCCGCAAGCACCGAGACGTCGAGGCTTCCGATATCGATGCCCAGTTCCAGCGCGTTGGTCGCAACGACGCCTCGAATCCGGCCGTCGCGCAAGCCGCGTTCGATCTGGCGGCGCTCGTTGGGAAGGTAGCCGCCGCGATAGCCCACTACGATGTCGTCCGGCACCGGACCCGTCTCGAGCGAATCCTTCAGATATCGAACCAGAATTTCCGTGATGAGCCGGCTGTTGGCAAAAACAATCGTCGAGATGTTGCGTTTGAGAAACGCCGATCCGATGTGCTGCGCTTCGTGCACATACGACCGGCGAATCCCGAGCTGACGGTTCACGACGGGCGGGTTGTAGAAGAAAACGTGCTTCTCACTTTCACCTGCTCCGTTTTCACAAATGAGCTCGAAGGGCCGGCCGGTCAGTTTTTCAGCGAGCTCGCGCGGGTTTGCAATCGTTGCCGAAGTGCAGATGAACTGCGGCTTGCTTCCGTAAAATTCGCAAATCCGGGCAAGCCGCCGGAAGAGGTTCGCCACGTGGCTTCCGAAAACGCCTCGATACGTGTGCAGTTCGTCCAGTACGATGAATTCCAGGTTCTCGAACAACCTGGTCCACTTCGTATGATGCGGCAGAATCCCCTTGTGAAGCATGTCCGGATTGCTGAGGACGATTTTGCCTCGCGATCGCACGGCCGCCCGCGCATCCTGCGGCGTGTCGCCGTCATACGAGTAGACGCCTGTCTCTTTGTGCGTGCCCAGAGCGTCCGCCCACTGCATGAGGTCGTTGAGTTGATCGTAGGTCAGGGCCTTCGTCGGATAGAGGTACAGTGCCCTCGCTTCCGGGTTCTCCAGGATCCGCGAGAGCACAGGCAGGTTGTAGCACAGCGACTTCCCCGAAGCCGTCGGCGTAACGATCGCAACGTTCCTGCCGTTTCTCGCCAGCTCGAACGCTTGTCCCTGATGGGAATACAGCTTGTTTATACCGCGCTCGTCGAGGACCTGCTTCAGGCGCGGATCGAGCGAGGATGGAAAGTCAACAAACTGCGGTTCGCGCGACGGAATGCAGTGATAGCCGGAAATGGAATCGCTCTTCTTGAGCTCACCGAGGAATTCACGAAGGCCGGAAGGTTTTTCTATCGCCGCGTCTCTCAGCAGCAG
>QHXD01000190.1 GCA_003223895.1 Acidobacteriota bacterium | reverse complement strand
ATGGAGAACGATCTCCAGATCGTAATTGGACCCGAAAATGTTTCGGCCCAGGAAGCCCTTCGCCCGCGCCTCGTCGAGTGCCTTCTCGACTACGCGATACCCGAGCGAAAATTCACCGCGTATGTAGATGAAAGCAAGATGACAATCCACGGCGAAAGCGGCGATGATCATACCTTCGAGAAGCTGGTGCGGATCGCATTCGAGGATCACGCGGTCCTTGCACGTTCCCGGCTCGCTTTCGTCCGCATTGCAACAAAGGTATATCGGTTTGCCGGTGTCCCTGGGGACGAAGCTCCACTTCATTCCCGTCGGAAAGCCTGCGCCGCCGCGGCCGCGGAGTCCGGTAGCCTTGGTCGTGTCGATCACCTGCGCCGGCGTCATTTCCTTCACGACTTTCCCTGCCGCCTTATATCCACCCAACTCGATATAACGATCTATCTGCTTCACGCGCGGATCGTTGATGTTCTTAAAGAGGACAAGTTCGTAGGGCATAAGGAAACAATTGTAACCGAAACTCCGCAACGAGGGATCTGACCCCTCGTTTCCTAGTTTTCGTGGTTCACGGATGGGGAGACGCCGGCCTCGGCGGAGGAAATCTGATCGAGAAGAATGCGGAAAGACGGTAGAAAGTCGTGGCGGCGGCGTTCGAGTTCGTTGATGCGCTTCTTGCGGTCCGGCCGGTTGGCGAGATCCTTGGCCCCGAGCGTCTTGTAACCGCGGTTCGACTGGGTGACAACCTGGAACTCGCCCTGGGAAAGATCGAGATAGATCCAGTCGCCCGTCCGGATGGCGGCGAGGCCACCGCCATCGAAGGCCTCAGGGACCACATGAGCGATCGAGATACCTTCATGTTGATAACAAACACGCCCATCCGTCACGAGCACGCATATCGAACCAAGCGGATGGGATGAGGGATTCAGCGCCAGTTGCAGCTCCGGCATGCCTGAGGCGCGTGGTCCGGCCCCCGCTACCACAATCATGATGCGGAGCAGACTCTGACCGAGCAGGTAATCCCACAGTTTTCCTTTATTCCACTGCGACAAATCCGGACCGCCGCCGTTGACGCTCTTCGCCCGCCAGTTCAACGCCCAGGTGTAGTACAGGTCTTCCCGCGAAATCTTGCGTTTCAGGTGTTCGAGCACGCCGTCGGCTGTGGCAAGATCCGACTGCAGCTCCTTCTGTCCGAGATAGTAGGAGGCCAGATAAACCTTTCGATCCAACTTCTCCAGGTTACCGTTCCGGTTGCGCGATCCCAGCCGCGCGATCCCGGCGGCGCATGCATTTCCCTGCATACCGACGAGGCCGCAGGTTTGGGAGAACGGCGTCATCGTGGAATAGAGGAAATTGCCGTTGGCTGAACGTGCGTCCATGATGCGCTGCATCCAGGAACCATCGAGCGTCGGCGCGCGATCCTCGATCAGGCGCTTTTCGGCAAGCGTGCGCATGATGGTGTCGATGCCCGAGTTTCCGCCGTTCTCGGTTTCTACAGCCATCGAATAAACGGTATTGCCGGCGGCGTCGTCGAGGGCAAGGATCTGCGGAACTTTTTGCGTTTTCTTCGTCACGTCGGCAATCGAGAGCTTCTTTCCGATCGCATCAGCCAGATAAGTCAAATGGAGAAGCCACGCCGGATGACCACCTGTCGCGCTCCACACTGACGCTGCGTTGGTCAGGTTGTATCGCGTCAGGCTGGCCACACTGATCCGCCGCTCCCTTTTCAATATGGCTTGAACAAGACGCTTCACCACTTCCGAGAGCTGCTCGTCGGTGGGAGACTTGACGGAAATATCGAGATGGCGTGGAACGAGTCCGAATGACGCCAGCATCATGCGGTGCACCATCGACGCTTCGGAGGCCGCGCAGTTGGCGCCCGGCACCGATGTGCATCTGGCCATCATCCGTTCGAGATCGTCTTTTTCGCCCTCCTGCACAATCCGTCGATGAAAGCATCGGTCGAGCAGCGCCTTCACCTGGGCATAGACCTGCGGTTTCAATGGCCGATGGAAGAGCTCGTCCAATTCCACGCGCTCGGATTCCGCCAATCGATGACGCAGGGGCTCGAATTTGCGTTTCTCCTCCTCAGTGACGAATGCTTCGCGTCCGATCATTGACGGAATGAGCATCGCGAAAATCGGCCTGGCTTTGCGCCGCTGGTGTGCAAGATCGGCCTCGATGAGCGCTCGCAGACTTCCCACCATCATTTTGTCGCAAACTCCGAGTACGATAGCCCCGTCGTAGCCATGCGCTTCGATAAGGGTCGCGAGACTCGCCGTGCATAAGTTTCGGGAAAGCAGGGCGTAATTCATTCCGTCGGTACCCTGCGATAGATCCTCACAAGGAACGGACTGGGAAACCTCGAACGGCAGCGCCCCGTTTGCCCAGATGTGCCGAACGCTCCGGCGAATCGTTTCTCTCGATCCCAGATTCGGCGGATGATCTTCGCCGCCGTGCACTACCGCGATGCGCGGTTGTCCGCTCATGAACCTGTCCAGGATTTGTTCTCGAACAGGAGCAATGCCAGCAATGCGCAGAGTCTCGTCGACAACCGGGGTGATGATAGTCACCGGTTGCGGCCGGCTGATCAGTGGATCCTTGAATTTATTCGAGTGCATTCTCATGGAACAAGTCCTGGCCAGCGTGACGACCAGCCGAACTGCGCAAAAGGCGGGGCAGAAGTTCCAGAATTGTGATCATAAAGAGTGGGCGCAATATACAATAAGTGCCCATGCGGTTCAATGCGCAATGTTCAATTCCACCCACACTTTTGTAGGATTGGCCCTGGCCAGGACCAGCCCCCACCGGTGGGTGCCTTACCTGACCGTCACCGCTATTATTGCCGCCAACCTGCCGGATATTGAGATTCTTACGGGCCTCGCCGGCACGCCGACTTACATTCAATACCATCGCGGAATCACGCACACGTTCATCGGAATCCCGGTACTTTCGCTCGCCCTGGCGCTGGCAATGTATATATTCTCCGGAGACTTCTGGAGGACGTTCCTGGTATCCCTGCTGGTGATGGCCACGCATCCGGCGCTGGACTACGCCAACACGTATGGTTTGCGGCCTTTCCTGCCTTTCAGCGGCAAGTGGTATTACGGAGACACGCTCTTCATCATCGATCCCATTCTCGATCTCATTCTTCTTGCCGGGATCATAGCCAGCTACCGTGCAAAGAAGAACCGTTTGCTATTCGCCTGGGCTTCGATCCTGGTTGCGCTGGCTTATATTGGGGCCCGGGTCGAGCTTCGCAATGAGGCCCGCGCACAGATCTCAGCCTTTGCAGCGACCATTCCGAATTTCGAAAGCTCCGCCGTGCAGCCGAGCATGCTCAACCCCTGGAGCTGGGACGGCGTGATCGAAACGAGGAATGAGTTCATCAAGGTGCGCGTGCATACGCGCCGGGGCGTCGAGGGTGAGCTCGCCCGCATGCCAAAAGGTAATCCCTCGGAAATCATCGGCCATGCGGTTTCGGCCAGGTCCGCCGCGGTCTTCATGGGCTTTGCGCGCTTCCCTGTCACGCGCGTAGAAGAAACAGAGTCCGGTTATCGCGTCATGTTTATCGATTTCCGCTTTTACAACGAACGCGCAAGGACAGCCTTCGCTGCTGAAGTCCTGCTTGACCAGTCGCTCGATGTAGTAAAAGACACCCTATCTTTCAACAAGACGGTCAACTGATACGCTTCCAGAGACGGCTGGCCAGCAGGTGAAGCTTCTTGTTCTCGTTTAATGAGAGGTCGCCCACAGCAGCTTTGACTGTGGCTTCCCATGTCGCCAGCTGCGCCCGTGATGTGGACGCATAACCCTCCTGCTTGAGTGAATAGTAGAGGTCGCAGTATTGGCCGCAGAGTTCGCGGATGTAATCGAAAGAACGCCGGTGAATCGGACACGGGCCGAGATCGCGGATCGCACGCTGATGTTCGGGAGTGGCATAGCCCTTGTGGCTTGCGAACCCATAGCCCGGATATTGCGCATCGAGTTCGGTCATCAGCCGGTCTCGATAAACCTTTGCAACGATCGAAGCCGATGCGATCGAAAAATTGATGCCGTCGCCTTTGTCGAAGCTGTTCTGTGGCTGCGTGAAACCAGGGATGGTCCGGCTGTCGACAAGGATGTGTTGCGGCGGTGCAGGAAGATTCGTAAGCGCGAGTCGCATAGCTCGGATTCCGGCGTGATAGATGTTGAGACGGTCGATCTCGTCCACTTCGACAAGGCCGATCGCAAACGATGTAGCCTTTGCTCGAATCTCAGTGTCGAGCCAGATACGGGTTTCTTCGTCGAGGGCCTTGGAATCATCGATGCCTTCGATTTCCACTCCCGGTGGAAAAACTACCGCCGCCGCAACGACGGGCCCCGCAAGCGGACCCATCCCGACCTCATCCACTCCGGCAATGTGCTGGACACCCGCTTTCCACAGCAGGCGCTCGAAATGCAGCATTGCATCGAGCCGATTTCGCTCCTTCTTCTGATCTTCGTACCGCCTCGCCAGAATTTTGTAGAGCGTCCGCGCTCCAGCGCGTGGATCACGCTGGAGTTTGCGCAGGATGGCTGGAGATACGGCCGTACCGTTAGAGGCGTACTTCTCCTGAATGTCCTTAAGTGATAGTTGCTTCTTAGTGCCCTGCATAACGTATATTCTGCAAACTATATGGGTGCGGTTCGGTCGCTCAATCCGGTAAAGCTGTTTGTCGGAGTCCTTGTGTCCGACCGAAAACTTCTTCCTCCGATCGAAGCGCGCCTCACTGAGGCCTATGGGCCGGTAGACCATCGATCACCGGTAGTCCCATTCGACTTCACCGATTATTACGAGGCGGACATGGGCGACATTATCGATCGCATGTTCCTCTCGTTTGAGCGCCTTATTGAAGCGGATCAACTACCAGAAATCAAGAGGCAAACGAATCAGCTCGAGCAGGAGATGGCGGCTCTTCTCCCAATCGTGAAACGCCCCGTGAACCTGGATCCCGGATATATCGAGCACGCAAAAGTAATCCTCGCCTCCACGAAGAATTTTTATCACAGAATCTACCTGGGCGGCGGGATCTTCGGCGAAGTGACAATGCATTTCAAAAACAACACTTACCATTTTTTTCCATGGACTTATCCCGATTACCAGTCCAGGGACTATCAGGAGTTTTTTCTGAGAATCCGGCAGATCTATCGATCGCAGCTCCGAACCATGTGCATTCTTAATCGTCCCACCGGGGAGGAATGAAGAGGAACCTGAATGAGCGACACGTTCTGGAAAACGGCTCTGTCTTTAGTCGAACGCAACAAGATCCTGATTCGCGGCTACCGCGTCCAGGATTTGATGGAGTATTGCACCTTTGGAGACATCATCTATCTGACGTTTAAAGGCGAGCTGCCCGAGGGACGTGAAGGCCAGATGATTGACATGATCATCACGTCGAGTACCGACCACTCGTTTTTCGCGCCGTCGATCGACGCCACGCGGTTCGTGGCTTCGGGTGGTGTGCCGCTTCAAGCTGCCGTTGCCGCGGGAATCATTTCGCTGGGCGACCATCATGGAGGTGCGATCGAACAATGCACGAAGATGCTCGAGGAAAGCGTTAAAGCCGGAACCGCAGCCGCTGAGATCGTCCGCGGCTATCGGGAACGAAAGCAGCGCGTTCCGGGATTCGGCCATCCCTGGCACGATCGTGATCCCCGCACACTAAAGCTCATTGCCAAAGCCGGGGAATGGGGTCTTGCCGGAGCCCACCTGAAGCTCGCCGAATCCATCGCCTCGGAAATCAAACTCCCCATCAATATCGACGGCGTCATCTCCGGTCTCATTGCCGACATGGGAATTCCGTGGCAGTACGGCCGCGCCTTTTTCATCATCCCCCGCGCCGTCGGTCTAGCGGCACATGCCGTCGAAGAAACGATGCGCGAACGTCCATTCCGCGTGATCGATTTGAAGGACGTCGCCTATGATGGGCCACCAGAGCGGGATTTGCCGGATGCCGCAAAAAAAAGCAAGCGCTAATTAGGGTTTGACAAAGCTCCGACACGGTAATGCAATTCTTGTTAGGTCCCAATGCAAGAGAAAAAAATTCTGCAGGTCGAGGACTCGGACGCCGATTCGGAATTGATTGTTCGACACCTTCGCGGCCTTAGAGTACCATTCAGGCTGAAACGCGTTGACTCTCTTGCAAATTTCCTTCAACAGATCACAACGACATCGCCCGATTTGATACTTGCAGATTTCCGGGTTCCGGGCATCGGCGCACTCGATGTTTTGGATGTTTTGAAAGAGCGGCAGCTGGATATCCCGGTTATCGTCGTTACCGGGACGCTGAGTGATGAAATCGCCGCACTGTGCATCAAACAAGGCGCTGTCGACTACGTTCTGAAAGACAGGCTCGTCCGCCTGCCTGCAGCAGTCGAGCGAGCTCTTGACGACAGAAGGCTCCGAACCGACCGTGCGAGAGCCTTAACCGCCTTGCGTGAGAGCGAAGCACGGTTTCGAAGGCTTGCAGAAAACGCGCGGGACATCATTTATCGTTACCGGCTGAGACCCACACCGGGTTTTGAATACGTCAGCCCAGCAATCACCAATATCACGGGCTACACGCCTGAAGAACACTATTCGGATCCCGAACTCATCCTGAAGGCGACGCATCCAGAAGACCGCTGGGTTGTCGAAGAGATCATGTCCGGAAAAAC
>QHXD01000189.1:2125-8769 GCA_003223895.1 Acidobacteriota bacterium | reverse complement strand
TCGGCGCGGGCGACACGCCCAGCCGCCGCCGTATCTTTGTGTGCCGGCCGGCGAAAGCCTCCGAGGAAGAGGCTTGCGGCAGGAGGATCATTTCAACGCTGGCACGCCGTGCCTATCGACGCCCTGTCACCGATGCGGACCTTCAGATGCCGCTGGGTTTTTTCAAGGATGCCCGGACCGAGGCAGGCTTCGAGGCGGGTATCGAAATGGCGCTTCGAGCCCTGATCACCAGCACCGAGTTCCTGTTCCGGGTCGAACGGGATCCCGAGAACATTGCGCCAAATACCGCATATCGCGTCAGCGACCTGGAGCTGGCATCCCGCCTGTCGTTCTTCCTTTGGAGCAGCATTCCTGACGATGATCTGCTCGACGTTGCAACGCGCGGGAAACTTCACGAGCCCGCCGTGCTCGAACAGCAGGTGCGGCGCATGCTGGCGGACGCCCGCTCGGAGGCGCTGGTCAACAATTTCGCGGAACAGTGGTTGTATCTGCGCAATCTGGCGGCTTCGAATCCCGATCCGCGGTTGTTCGCGGACTTTGACGACAATCTTCGGCAGTCGTTCCGCCGTGAAACCGAGCTCTTTTTCGAAAGCGTCGTCAAAGAGGACCGCAGTATCCTCGATCTGCTCAAGGCAAACTACACGTTCCTCAACGAACGGCTCGCCAAGCATTATGGAATTCCCAATGTTTACGGCAGCCAGTTCAGGCGTGTGTCGCTGGGTGACGACAGCGTTCGTGGCGGGCTGCTCGGCCAGGGAAGTATTCTGACCGTGACGTCGTATGCCACGCGCACTTCGCCCGTGCTTCGCGGCAAGTGGGTTCTGGAAAACATCCTCGGCACTCCGCCCCCACCGCCACCGCCGAACGTCCCACCGCTGAAGGAAAACGGAGTGGGCAAGGTTCTCTCCATGCGGGAACGCATGGAACAGCATCGTTCCAATCCCGCGTGCTCCGGCTGCCATTCGCTCATGGATCCGATCGGCCTTTCGATCGAGAACTTCGACGCGATCGGCCGCTGGCGAACCCGTACCGAAGGAAGCTCGCCGGTCGATTCTTCCGGAGGTCTTCCCAGCGGCGCTACGTTTGAAGGCGTGTCCGGTCTCAAGCGGGCCCTGTTGAACCGTCCCGAATTGTTTGTTACCACGGTAACCGAAAAGCTGCTCACTTACGCTTTGGGTCGAGGAGTTGAATACTACGATGTTCCGGCGGTGCGCACAGTCACCCGCGACGCACGAAACAACGACTATCGTTTCTCTTCGCTCGTTCTAGGCATCGTCAAAAGTACTCCCTTTCAGATGAGGAGGTCGCAATGATCGTCATGAAGAAAGCTCTGTCCCGCCGCACCTTTCTGCGGGGCCTGGGTGCCACGTTAGCGTTGCCCTTGCTGGACGCAATGTTTCCAGCCCTGTCCGCCATGGCTGCAACTTCAGCCAGTCCGGTGCGCCGGCTGGGTTTTGTCTACATTCCGATGGGCGCAAACATCGCGGAGTGGACACCCAAAGGCATAGGTAGAATCACGGAGCTCTCGCCCACACTGGCATCGCTCATGCCATTTCTGGATCAGGTCACCGTTCTTACAAACACAGAGCTCAGGAACGCGTACGCTCCGGGCAACCACGCGACGGCCAACGCAGCATTTCTGAGCACTGCTTATGCAAAGAGGACGGAAGGCAGCGATTACGAGCTGGCCACGACGGTCGATCAAATAGCGGCCAGGCAGTTGGGCAAGGATACGGCGATCCCTTCGCTCGAGCTTGGAACGGAGATCATTGCTCAGGTCGGCAACTGCGACAACGGCCTTGCATGCGCCTACATGAACAATTTGTCGTGGTCGTCTCCCACGACGCCGCTTCCGACCGAAGCCGATCCCCGTGTCGTTTTCGAGCGGCTGTTCGGCGACGGTGGCAGCGCCGAAGAGCGGCGCGCCGAGCTGCGGAAGAACGGCAGCATTCTGGACTGGGTCACGGAAGACATGGCCCGCCTCCAGAGAAAACTCGGCGCCGGCGATCGTACCCGGGTCAACCAGTATCTCGATACGATCCGCGAGGTCGAGCGCCGCATCCAGAAGGCCGAGAAACAAAGCTCGGACGGTCATCTGCCGGAGCTCGAGCGTCCCGTAAGCGTACCCGCGTCCTGGGAAGAGCACGTCAAGTTGATGTATGACTTGCAGGTGCTGGCTTTCCAGGCCGACATCAGTCGCGTGATTACATTTCAGATGGCTCGCGAAGTCAGCACAAAAACCTATCCCCAGATCGGCGTACCCGAAGCGCATCACCCGACATCGCATCACACGAACGATCCGGAGAAGCTCGCGAAACTCGCGAAGATCAACGCGTATCACGTATCGATGTATGCGTATTACCTCGACAAACTGAAGTCCACGCCGGATGGCGACGGCTCTCTGCTGGATCATTCCATGATCCTTCTCGGCAGCGGCATGGGCAATCCGGATGTGCACGATCACACGAACCTTCCGATGGTCGTGGCAGGTGGCGGAGCCGGCAGGCTCAAGGGCGGCCGTCACATCAAGTATGAAAAGCCGACCCCGCTGGCGAATCTTCATCTGACTCTGCTGGAAAAGGTGGGGATCCATCAGGAGAGCTTCGGTGACAGTACTGGAAGGGTCGGGGAGCTGCTGTAACCTCTTTCCATATAGGAGCAGTCGATGATGCGCGCGTTTGTGTTGGTCATCTGTCTCGCCACTGCGGCAAGCGCCGCCGAAGTCCGGCTAGTGGAGGCTGTAAAGAAGGCGGACAAGGCGGCGGTTCGCACTTTGCTCCAGCAGCGAGTGGATGTGAATGCGGCTGAGCCTGATGGCACGACCGCCCTCCACTGGGCGGCGCGTGCGGATGATCTGGAAACCGCGGGTCTTTTGATTCGCGGGGGCGCAAACGTAAAGGCGGCGAACCGCTACGGCGTCACGCCGCTTTCGCTGGCATGCATCAACGGAAACGCGGCCTTGATCGAGATGCTGTTGAAGGCCGGAGCTGACGCGAACAGCGCCTCGCCGGAAGGAGAAACGGCGTTGATGACCGCGGCGCGGACCGGCAAGCTGGACGCCGTCAAGGTGCTGCTGGCCCGCGGAGCCAATGTCAACGCCAAAGAAAGTTGGCGCGGACAGACAGCGCTGATGTGGGCGGCCGCTGAAGGCCACCCGGATGTCATCCGGGCATTGATCGAGCGTGGCGCGGATATCCACGCGCGCTCGAACGGAGGATTCACGCCATTCCTGTTCGCCGCCCGCGAGGGACAGATCGGCGCAGTCCGGTCACTGCTCGATGCCGGAGCCGGCATGAACGAATCCCTGCCGGTCAACACGCGGCGGCGAGGCGGGCTCGCGGACGGGACCGCGGAAACACCGCAAGTCGGCCTCAATGCATTCCTGCTGGCCTCCGGAAACGCTCATTATGAACTCGCTGCCCTTCTGCTCGACGCCGGTGCCGACCCGAATGCGGCTCCTCAAGGATGGACGGCATTGCATCAGGTGTCATGGGTCCGCAAAGCCGGCATCGGGGGCAGCAATAACCCGGCTCCACCGGGATCCGGGAATATGGATAGTCTCACGTTCGTCCGAAAGCTTGTGGAGCATGGAGCGAAGCCCAATGCCCGGGTCACGAAGCGGCCGAATATGGGAGTGACTGGTCTGAATTCGATCGGCGCCACACCGTTTTTACTCGCCGCACGGACCGCGGATTTCGAACTCATGCGCCTTCTGGCCCAGCTCGGCGCTGATCCGCTGCTGACGAATGACGACGGTTCGACGCCCTTGATGGTAGCGGCGGGCCTGGGTACTTCTTCGCCCGGCGAAGATCCCGGCACAGAGCCCGAAATCCTGGAAGCCGTAAAGGTTGCTTTGGAATTGGGCAACGACATCAACGCCATCGACAAGAACGGCGAGACCGCCATGCATGGGGCAGTCTATAAGCACGCCCCGTCCGTCGCGCAGTATCTGGCCGACCACGGAGCAAAGATCGAAGTCTGGAATCGGCCGGACAAGAAGGGATACACGCCGTTGCGAATCGCCCAGGGCATCCAGAGGGGAATGAACATCGTCGGTCATGCCCCTAGCGAGGTGGTGATTCGGAAATTGATGAACGCCGGGAATTAGAGGCACAATTCGGGGACAGACGTATAAATCACCTAATTACGAATCAAGGACCGTTGAACGTAATTAGGTGATTTATACGTCTGTCCCCGAATTTCTTCAAGCAGTCGCAGGAGGCGCGACGGACACGCCGCGGATGGCATTCCTCTCGATAATGTCAGCGACCAATCCAGAAGCCTTTATGTCCTCGACGAACCGGCGGACATACTCTGCTGCGGCATCCCGGCCTTTCGGTATGCCGACAGCCTGTTGAACAGCGCTGAAGCGGCCATCCAGGACGCGCGTACCCGGTTGACTCGCGGCGACCTCCATCAGCAGCGGCTTCAGCCCGGCAAGGGCTTCCAGCTTGTCTGCAAAAAAGACATCGACCGAGGCGTTAACCCCCGGCGCGCGCACAAGCTGGGCATGCTTCAAGTTTCGTGTAAGAAACAAATCGTACGCGCTCTTGTCCGACACAGCGATGCGAACTCCCTCGCGGTCTACATCTGCCAGAGTCTGTAGCGGCGAGCCTGCGGGGACCAGGCAGGTTGTGTCAATCTCGAGATAAGGCGCGGTGAAAGTGATTTCCTCGGCTCGGGCCGGATCGGCTGCAAGGAATGCCACGTCCCAGGCGCCGGCCTTTGCCCCATCGGCCATATGTCCCGCAGTGTCGTAGCTGACCAGTTCCATGGGAAGGCCTACTCTTCGCGTGAGTTCATGGGCCAGGTCCACAGCGATGCCTCCTGGAGTTCCACGATCGTCCTTGTTCGTAAGGAGGGCATTTCCGAAATTGATCCCCACCCGCAGCTTTCCCATTGGCGCAAGCTCGGAAATGTACGTCATACGCGGCTCGGACATTTTCAGTTCGGCAGCGCGAACACGTGAATCGCATTGTTGCGCTGTGGGTTGATTCCGGCCTCAGGGAAAAGATTCGCAGTGATCGCCCCCAAACCGGTCAGCACTGCAACATACTGTTTCCCATTGACCCGATATGTGATCGTGCTGTTTTGAATTGGCCCTCCGAGAGTGGTTTCCCAAAGGATCTTTCCGGTATCCGCATCGAAAGCTCGGAATTTCTGGTTGAGATCTCCCCAGAAAACCAGATCTCCGGCTGTCACCAATGTGGCGCCATTACCTGGAGCGCGGCCTTCGTAAATCCGCTGAATTTCGCCGGTCGCCATATTGATCCTGGCAATTCCACCGAATTTCTCAGGGTCGGAGCCTGGACGTCGAACGCCTGTTCTTTTTTCCGGCTGGCCGCTACCACCCGTTGAGGGAGCCGGCACGGCACGAGTCATATCGAGGCAATTATCGACATAGGGAACATAGAGTGAGTTTTTACCGGGGTGATAGGACATCGGCCAGTAGCTTTTCGCGTTGTAGGAACATATGACGTGGCGTTCACCGGGTTGCTTGAGCACGACGTCCCAATTGATGGTCGTCTTTCCGGTTTTGACGTCGATGTTGGAGATCAGAAAATTCGGATCGTCGAAGGGAAATGGATTGGCCCAGAGAAACTGACCCGAAGTACGGTCGAGCGCAAATATTCCTCCGCCTTCTCCGACATTGACGACGATGTCTCTTTCCTGATTGCGAGGAATATCCGGATTAATCCATTTTACAAATTTGGGGTCGGGGTTCACCCTCGTTCGCAGAAGAATTCTCTCGTTTGTGTAATCTTGATCCCAGTCGTCTCCGGGCAGATGCTGGTAATACCAGGTCAGCTTGCCGGTATCCATGTTCAAAGCGACGGTTGAATTGCTGTAGAGATCGGCTGGAGCGGTTTTAGGAATCGCCTCAACGTTGCCGTCATGCCGCGCCGCACGCGTGTACGGTGTGGGATTGGCGACGCCCCAATAGATCGTTTTGCGAACCGGATCGTAGGAACCACCCAGGCCCCACGGCGATGCTGCGCGCTTCGCTTCGGGCGCGCCTCCCCAGGTGACGTCCCCGGCCGGATCATCGGACCCGGCTGCGGTGTAGAACCGCCACACTTCCTTGCCGGACCTGGCGTCGTGAGCCACGACGTAGCAATCGGCGCGCGCACTGCAACTGCGTCCTGACAGGCCCTTGTCGCCAAAAACGATCGTTCCGGAAGTAAGCGATCCGCTGGATTTCGTCTCCCATCGCACCTGTCCGGTGCGGGCGTCCAGTGCCACGATGAAACCGTCGGGCGCCGCAAACAGGATCAGGTCTTCAAAGATGCTCAGGGTTTTAGCTCGTGAGACGCCACCCGCGGGCCGCTTGTATTCCCAAATCAGGCCGCCTGTTGTGGCGTCGAGAGCCTGCACGGCAGTGCGGGGCATACCGTTCTCCTGCGACGGGACGGCGACGTACATCACGCCACTATGGACGATAGGTATGATTTCGATCGTACCGGCAGGCAGGGCGTTGGACCATACCTGCGTCAGGCGGCCCACGTTCTGCCTGTTGATCTGGTTTAGCGGGCTGTAACGTTGTGCGTCATAGGTTCGGCTGTACATCAGCCAATCGTCCGGACCCGGGTTCAAGAGCATTGCCGGCGTGACAGGCGAAAAGGTTTTCACCTGCGCTACCGCTG
>QHXD01000189.1:0-2027 GCA_003223895.1 Acidobacteriota bacterium | reverse complement strand
AGATTGAGCCCCGGAGGGGCGGAAGAATCTCCGGAGTCTTTCGCACCTCCGGTGCTGACGCGCCTAAATGCACACAAACCCCGGGCTTGCGCCCGGGGCTACACTCTTACGCCGCTCCGCGGCTGTAACATTTTGGAAACCGGTGAACATCCTCGCCTCAAGACTCATGCTAAGCTGTGCTTCCGAGAAGGCCTGAGGAGCTGAATATGGCGAAATATCTCAAGACGGGTTTCCCATCTGTCGAGAGCGACGCTGCGAATGTCAAGGTGCAGGAGACGGTCGCAAAAATCATCGCTGACGTAAGGCAACGTGGCGATGCCGCTGTGCGGGAGCTGTCCGGTCGGTTCGATGGCTGGTCGCCCCCCGATTTCCGGCTGTCGCGAAATGAAATCGACTCCCTTGTAGCGTCGGTGCCACGCCAAACGATTGAGGACATCAGGTTCGCGCAGGCGCAGATTCGGAATTTCGCGGAACACCAGAGAGCGGCCTTGAAGGATATCGAAGTGGAGACGGTGCCCGGCGTACGGCTCGGCCATCGCAACATTCCGGTGAGCAGCGCCGGTTGCTACACGCCTGGCGGGCGGTATCCCATGGTGGCATCGGCACACATGACGATCGTCACCGCCAAAGTCGCTGGAGTGGACCGCATCATTGCCTGTACTCCTCCTACAAAAGGAAAACCACACGCCGAGACGATCGCGGCGATGGCGATGGCGGGTGCCGATGAGATCTACGTACTCGGCGGCGTCCAGGCAGTGGCTGCCATGGCGCTGGGAACCGCGACAATCGCCCCCGTCGATATGATTGTTGGGGCGGGTAACGCCTATGTGGCCGAGGCGAAGCGCCAGCTGTTCGGAGAAGTCGGAATCGACCTCCTCGCCGGCCCGACTGAAATCCTCATCGTTGCCGACGACTCGGCAGACGTCGGACTGGTAGCCGTGGACTTACTCGGCCAGGCCGAGCACGGGCCGACCTCGCCGGCAGCCCTCATCACAACATCTGAGAGCCTGGCCCTGTCGCTGCCGTCGGAGATCGAACGCCGGCTTGCGATTCTTCCAACGGCAGACGTCGCTTCCGTGGCCTGGCGCGACTTTGGCCAGATCATCCTGGTGTCTGATCTTGCCGAGGCCGTCCGGGAGGCGGACCGGCTTGCTTATGAGCACGTCGAAATCATGACCCGGAATCCCCGTTATTTCCTGGACCATCTCCGCAATTATGGGTCGCTGTTCCTTGGCCCCGAGACAAACGTCGCCTACGGCGACAAGGTCATCGGTACAAATCACACGCTGCCTACGAAGCGTGCTGCACGCTATACAGGTGGCCTGTGGGTGGGCAAGTTCCTCAAGACGGTGACATATCAAGAATGTACTGAGGAGGCGAGCGTTGTGATCGGCGACTGCGCAATCGAGCGATTCTGGGGACACAAGGAACAGGCCGATATCCGCCTGCGCCGCTATGCCGGCCGCGATGTGGGCCTGGTTACAAGCTCGGGAGACAAGCCATAGCCTCGATACTCGATGCCCCCATCGTTCCTGCATCCTTCCGGCTTGACGGCCGCGTCGCGCTGGTCACAGGCGCGGGCCGCGGTCTTGGCGCTGCCGCATCCCTTGCTCTTGCTCAAGCAGGAGCCAGGGTGCTTCTCCTCAGCAGAACGCGCAGCGAACTTGAAGAAATTCAGAAGAACATTGCTAATGGAGGCGGGCGCGCCGAAGTGCTTGTCTGCGACGTAACCGACAGCCGGCAATTTCATTCCGAGATCGATCGATTCGAGGGACTCGACATACTCGTCAATAACGCCGGCATGAATATTCCAGAGCCGTTTGTCGAGGTATCCGAATCTCACCTGGATCAGATGCTCGCGCTTAATGTTCGAGCTGCCTTTCTGGTGGCCCAGTTGTCCGCCAGAAAAATGCTCGAGGCATCCGATCGCGCTGTGAAGGGCGGCATCATCATCAACGTGTCCTCTCAAATGGGTCATGTCGGTGCGGAGCAGCGCACGGTCTATTGCATGACAAAGCACGCGATTG
>QHXD01000188.1:6833-7150 GCA_003223895.1 Acidobacteriota bacterium | reverse complement strand
CGGCTCGTCCGCAAGGATGATGGACGGAGAGTTCACCAGGGCGCGCGCAATCGCGACGCGCTGGCGCTGGCCGCCGGACAGCTCGTTCGGCTTGTGGTGCATGCGATCGGAAAGCTCCACGAGCGCGAGCGACTTCTTCGCCCGCTCGGCGCGGTCTTTGGACGCCATGCCGCTATAGATGAGCGGCAGCTCCACATTGTGCAGAGCGGTGGCGCGGGCCAGAAGATTGAATGTCTGAAACACGAACCCGATTTCCTTGTTCCGGATGTGCGCCAGCTCGTCGTCATCCATCTCGCTCACGAGCTTTCCATTCAACC
>QHXD01000188.1:0-6753 GCA_003223895.1 Acidobacteriota bacterium | reverse complement strand
TCGCAGGGCGTGCACTTCGTTGCTGCCCATCTCATAGGTCTTCCACAAATCTTCGGTTCGGATCAGAACATCTTTCTCTTCCATTACGGCGCTTTCTCGATTTTGATTCTCGTATTGTCTTTGAGGGTCCGGAGCACCTGGTATGGCCCGGTCACAATCTCGTCCTTCTCGACCAGGCCATCCAGGATCTCAATGTCCGTCGTGCCGGTAATACCTGTCTTCACGGTGCGGAACAGCGCCACACCATTCTTGATAGTGAACACGCCCTCTTTTTCGATCTTCTTTTTGTTCCTGGTCACATCGACGGCCGTGGGAGAAGCGGGAGGCGTCTCCGGATCGGCATCGAACTCGCGAATCGTGAGCGCCTGGATCGGTATTGTCAGAATCTGCTTGTTGGTTGCCGTGACAATCGTCGCCGTGCAGGAAAGGCCCGGCCGCAACGCGGCCGGCGGCTCGTCCAGAGTGACGACGACTTTGAAGTCTTTCGCCTCCTGTGTCGTGCCACCGGTCGTCGTGGTAGTGGTGCCGCTTCGGTTGAGGGCGCTGTTTCCGACTTCCGAAACGTGACCCCTGAGCAGGCGATCGCCCAGAGCGTCCACCTTGACCTGAGCTTCCTGCCCGATTCTGACGTTCACGATATCGGTCTCATCGACTTTGACTTCGGCAGTGATGACAGACATATCAGCGATGGTCATCAAAACCGTTCCGGCCTGATTCTGGACTCCGACGATGGCGATTTCGCCCTCGTTCACCGGCAGGTACGTGATGATGCCCTCGAGCGGAGCGGTGATCGTGGTTTTCGAAAACTGGTCGCGCGCACGAACAAGAGTCGAACGCTGTTGAGCGATCCGGAGCGCGGTCCCGTCCCGTTGCTTCAGCATCTGCGCGCCCTGCGCTTCCGACTGCGCCAGGCGGGCCCGGGCCGAGTTGAGCGTTGCCGCGGCGATGTCGTAATCGGCTTTGGTCCGGTCGTACTGCTCACGCGAAATCAAACCGTCCTTGTTCATTCGCTCGGCGCGATCCAGGTTTTGTTTCGCCCGGGTGAGGTCGGCCTCGGACCTGGTGATCTCGGCCTTGGCCGAATTGACGGCAGCGTCCGCGGACCGGATCTGCGCGGACATGCCCTCCAGTTCGGCCTGCGCGGCATCGAGGCCCGCTTCAGCGGATTTGACGTCGGCCTCGGTCTGGATGGATTCGAGACGGATCAGAAGTTCGCCTTCCTTTACGTGATCGCCTTCCTTCACGGGCATGCGAACGATCCGGCCCATTGTGTTCGAACTGATATTCACATACTTCTTGGGCTTGATCTCCCCGTTTGCAGAGACCGTTTGCGTGAGGTCCTGGCGAACGACCCGTCCCGTCTGGACGGCGATCACACCGCGGTTGCGCGCAAAGATGCTGTATGCCACTGCGGAGGAGATCACCACCACCAGAAGGCCGGCCACGAGGAGCTTTTTCTTCGTCGTCATCTACAACCTCAATACGAAACGAAGCGCATCCGAGTTTCAAAAAAGGTGATGATACCCGATCCGGAGCCGGATAAAAAACTCGACCGCAAGTGATTTTTGCTTTGAATTTTTATGTGACATGTCTTAAAAATGTTTTTAACACGTGAGCTTGCCCGGAAGAGGTGAGCAATAGTGGTAAGAGACAAAGGATCGGAGGTGAAATAACAATGCCAGCGAAAAAGAAAGCTCCAGCGAAAAAGAAGGCGAGCAAGAAAAAGAAGTAAGTCGCCCGCGCGGTAAAGAGCCCCGCAATGAAACGCGGGGCTTTTTTGTGCCCTTTTTTCGGACGACCTCAATGGATGGTCTCGACTTTCTTCTTGAGGTAGTCCATCAGGATGTACTGGCCAAGATTCACGGTGGTCGTGAAGTACGCCTTACCCCGGCAGATTTCGGTGACCTTCTTGACGAAGTCCACCAGGTAGTAATCGCTGGCGAGCATGAAGGTGTTGATCAGGATTCCCGCCTTGCGGCACGTCGCCACTTCTTTGAACGTCTCTTCCAGAATCATCGGATCCAGGCCGAATGCGTTTTTGTAGATGCGTCCGTTCGGCAGGGTGATGGCCGAAGGCTTGCCGTCGGTGATCATCACGATCTGCCGCATGTCTTTCTTGTCCGCCATCAGAAGCCGGCGTGCCAGGCGCAACCCTTCGCAGGTATTCGTGTGATAGGGACCGACCACCACCCTGGCCAGCTGCTTCAGCGGAACCTCCTCGGCCGAGTCGTGGAACAGGACCAGGCGGAGCGAATCGCCCGGATACTGCGTCCGGATCAGGTGCGACAGGGCCAGCGCGACCCGCTTGGCGGGCGTGAACCGATCCTCGCCGTAAAGAATCATGCTGTGACTCGTATCCAGCAGCAGCACGGTCGAGCACGAGCTTTCGTATTCGGCCTGCCGCACCATCAGGTCCTCGTGCTCCAGGTTGAGCGGCACACCCAGGCCTTCGCGCGCGACGGCGTGAAGCAGTGTCGAGCTGATGTCGAGATTGAGTGTGTCACCGAACTCATATTCCTTCGTGGCCTGATACGCTTCCACGCCGGTCGCAAAATGCGCGGTCTCGTGACGGCCGAAACTGCTGCGGCCCAGCGATCCCAACAGATGACGGAGCAGACGGAATCCGAGGAAGTCGATCGACTTGTCCGTGAGCTCGAATCGAGCCGAGCCGGACTGGGCGTCCTCGACACCCTGCGAGTTCTCGTCAAAGGAAGAAGGGGCGGGCTGCTGGTCCGCCTGCATCCATCCTTCCTCTACAAGACGGCGGATGACCTCATCGATTAACTCATCCAGTTTTCTGGCGTCGCCTTCGCTGCGGTCTTCCATCCACTGATCCAGAAGTTCCTGCGGAATTCGGCCCAGCTCCACCAGTTTCTCGAGGATCGCCTGGCGGAGAGCATCCAGATTGTGAGGATTGCTCATATCCTGAAAGCCGTAGCTGAAGCCGCTCTGGAGGAGAAACTCCGATATCTGGTCGAGGAGTTCCTCCATGCTGAGGCCATCGAGAGGCGAGGGGATCCACTTGGTATATTTTGTTATTGCCATGTAGTCAATCCGTGGAACGCGGGCTAAAGCAATGACAAGTGACAATTGACTATTGATAAAGCTTTATCAATGGTCAATAGTCAATTGTCACTTGTCATTGCTTTAGCCCGCGTTCGTCTAATTCAGCGGTTTCTTGTGCCGGTTCCTCTCCATCGAATAGTCGCGATACAGATCCTGGGACTGCTTACGCTCGGATGATGCCGTGAAACCGCGCTCTTCGGAGCGGCTGATCTTGTCCACCGAGTGCAATCCTTCGAGAATCATTTCTGCTGCGGCCGCGCGGATGCCGGGCGGGCTGTCCGGCCGGGCGCCAAGGACTTCGATCTTATCGAGCAGCCCCTGAACGTTTGCCAGCCGGGCCAGGAGAGCTCCGGACGTTTCAGTGTCGGAAAGTTTCAGGCTGCCGCCCATTTCAAACCAATCGATCACCTGTTTGAAGTCGGTCGTCGGGAAGTACTGCCGGAAGATCATCTGGACGGCCTGGCGGATCAGATCGCGCGCCACGTTCTCCGCGCCTTTCAATTCGCCTTCGTATTCGAGCTCGATCTTTCCGGTAATTGCCGGCATCGCGGCATACACGTCGGCGATGCGGGCGACGGCGTGCTCCTCGCCTCCGACTATCGAGCGGCGTTCGGCATTGCTGATCACGTTCTCGATGCAGGATATCGGCAGGCGCTGGCTCACGCCGGATCTTTTGTCCACACGCTGATCCGACCGGGCCTTGAAGGCGATCCCTTCCACAATCTGCTTGATGAATTCGGGAACAAGAATGCTGTGCCCCGAGTTCCTCCGCATCCAGGCTTCCTGCTCGGTAATGGCCACGCCCTGGTCCAGCGACGCCGGATAGTGCGTTTTGATTTCCGATCCGATACGGTCTTTCAGGGGTGTGACTATCTTTCCGCGCGCCGTGTAATCTTCGGGATTCGCCGAAAATACCAGGAGCACGTCCAGAGGCAGGCGAACCGGGTAGCCCTTAATCTGAACATCGCCTTCCTGCATGATGTTGAACAAACCCACCTGGATCTTCCCCGCAAGGTCCGGCAGCTCGTTGATGGCGAAGATTCCCCGATTGGCGCGGGGCAGCAGGCCATAGTGCACGCTGAGCTCGCTGCCGATGGCGTGGCCGCCTTTTGCAGCCTTGATGGGATCGATATCGCCGATGATATCGGCAATGGTCACATCCGGCGTCGCGAGCTTTTCGACATACCGGTCGTCACGGCCGCGGTATTCGATCGGTACGCGGTCGCCCATCTCCTGGATCAGGTCGCGGCATCGCCGGCAGATCGGGGTGAAAGGGTTATCGCTGATTTCGCAACCGGCGATAACCGGGATCCTCTCATCCAGAAAATCCACCAGGCCGCGCAGTATCCTGCTCTTCGCCTGCCCGCGCAGGCCCAGAAGGATCATATTGTGGCGGGAGAGGATCGCGTTCACGACCTGCGGAACGACAGTCTCCTCATATCCGATAATCCCGGAAAAAATCGGCGTGTTCTCCTGAAGCTTGCGGATAAGATTCATCCGCATTTCATCCTTGATCGTTCTTTTCCGATATGATTCCTTGCCGAATTCGCTCGATCGCAGTTCACCTAATGTCACAGGCAGCATGTAAAACTCCCTACAGACGCGTGTTACGACAGATAAGACGCGCTGAAGAACAGAAAGTTCGCGCAAAAGTGCGCGGCAATGGCGCTCTCGATGCCGCTCTTCATGTAAATGAGGCCCAGGAAGATTCCTCCGAAGAATCCGGCAGTGAAGCCATAAATAGTGTGCATCAAACCGAACAACAGCGACGAAAGGACGATCGATAACGCCGTCGGCAGGATGGAAACAAGACCCGGCCACAGCGGCGCCAGGCGTGAATAGAGATGTCGAAAAGAGAACAGAAAACACGAAAGAATGAAGAGCCTGAAAATAACCTCTTCCCACATTCCGCTGTCGAGGGAAATGACGAAGGAATCGTAGACGCTGCTCATTTCGCGAAAGCGTGGCTCGACCAGCGGACTATAGCGATATGGAAAGAAGAAGAGCCACAGGATCAGACCAAGGATGAATCCCGGAAGCACGCCATAATTGAGAAAGTCGCGCAACTTGAGGCTCCACTCTTCCGGAACGATAAACAGCGAACCTTTGAGATGGCTTTCGCTGGCGACTGCAAGTCCGAAGCCGCCAAACACGAGCACCTGAAAGAAGCGTGTTATCATGGTCCACGTCGGGGAAGCCGCAGAGTTCCGTGCATTCAACACAGCCAGGCCCGCAACGACAGCCGTAAGCAGAGCGAGGACCACAGTGATTCCCAGGATCTTCTGGAGTCGCATGAACCACATCATACACCATGCGCTATCTCGTCCTGAGTGACATCCATTCGAACATCGAAGCGTTCGACGCCTGTATCCACCGCGCAAAACATGCAGGTTTCGAATCTGTGCTTTGCTGCGGCGACGTCGTCGGATACGGTCCAAATCCGATCGAAGCGATCGATATCCTTCGCGGTCTGAAAGCGTTGACCATTCGAGGAAATCATGATCGCGTTGCGGCCGGACTCGACGAGCCAACGCAGTTCAATCCGCATGCGCGGCGCGCGGTGTTCTGGACCCGATCCATGCTTCCGGACTCTCATAAGGATTACCTCGGGAACCTTCCCGTCGGACCGCTGGAAATTACCGCCGACGCTCAACTCGTCCACGGTGCGATCACGGACGAAGATGACTACATTTTTACGGAAGCCGACGCGAACGAGAATTTCCGACTCACCGACAAGCACATTACCTTCTTCGGCCACAGCCACTTTCCCGTCGTTTTTTCCGTGGATGCCGCCGGCAATTCCGTGATGGCGACGACTTACGAATTTGACGAGTTTACGGCGGTCAAATGCGAGGCCGGCCGGAAGCTGTTCATCAACCCGGGATCGGTCGGCCAGCCTCGCGATGGAGACCCTCGCGCCAGCTTCGCGATCTGGGATCAGGATCGCTCGAGAATGGAATTCTACCGCGTGGAGTACGACATCGAAGTGACCCAGGAAAAGATGCGGCAAGCACAGTTACCTCAATATTTGATCGATCGCCTGGCGGTCGGACGGTAGTAAAATCCTGCCAAACTGACAGATTTTCTTTAGGAGAACACGATGCGCTCTACGTTCGTCGTCGGAGTTTTCGTCGTATTCATTGCAATCGTAACGGGCAATATGGCGCCCAGGGCCGATGCCTCTACTGGACCGATCCCGCTCAACCGGGCCTGTTTGGAAAACCTCGTCGATCAATACCTGGCCGCCGTCTCGCTCACGACCCCAGGCGGCTGCCGCTCTCCAGGGAAGTGAAATACACCGAAAACGATCAGGTCATGGAAATCGGCGACGGCTTCTGGAAAACCGCCGAGGGGCGGGGCAACTACACGCACATTTTCGCCGATCCGGAATTCGGGCAGGTCGCGTTCATGGGCACCATGCAGGAAGCGGGCGCCCCGCTGCTGATGAGCCTGCGCCTGCGTGTCGAGCTCGGCCGCATCACTGAAATCGAAAGCATTTATTTCAGACCGGGCGGTGGCGGTCCCAACAATATTGCCGAGATGGACAAGCCCTACAAGCCGGAGGATTTCTGGTTCAAGTCGATTCCTGCCGCGCAGCGGATGTCTCGCCAGGAGCTCATCGCCGTCGCCGACGGCTACTTCACCGGGCTACAGAAAAACGACGGCAAGGGAATCAATGGCACCGGG
>QHXD01000187.1 GCA_003223895.1 Acidobacteriota bacterium | reverse complement strand
CTCAGGATCTGTGCCATGCCCCGTGCCCATCGTATGCGCTGTTTCACGTGCGCCCGATAGGTTTCCGTCGCCAGGCCGGCCGCCAGAGCCATTGGAAGATAAACCGAGATATAGCCCCGGGAATGCAGTTCCATCGATGTGTGAGCGTCTTCCGTCACCGTCTCCATTTTGAAACCGCCTGCTTCTTCCAGGGCTGAACGTCTCAGAACCGCGCACGAACCGCAGAAAAATGCGGAGTTCCAGAAATCATTTCCCGGCTGAATGACGTGATAGAAGAAATGTTGTTCCGGCGGAATCTTTCCAACCAGATTCAGGTTTCTTTCGAACGGATCCGGATTGAAGAAGTGCTGAGCCGTCTGGACCAGCGCCACACGGGCATCTTCGAAGAATCCCACTGTCTTGTTCAGGAACCCACGCACGGGCACANNNNCGCATGGTTCAGGTTGCCGGCTTTGGCATGGTGATTGTCCGGGCGGCTGACGTACACTGCGCCCAGGCTCTCCGCCATGATCTGAATTGCCGGCCGGCGCCCATCGTCGAGAACGTAAACGGTCGTGTAAGGGTAATCGATGGCTCGCGCGCCGATGACGGTCCGGCGAACGATATCGACGGATTCGTTATAGGTCGGAATGAAAATATCGACCGCGGGAAGCGTCCTGGGCGTGAGCGGTGTGCGTTTGTGCACCTCAATGGTTTGAAAGTAACCGAGGAACAAAATCAGAAGGCCGTAGATTTCCGCCACCAGAAGCAACAGTGAAACAGTCGCGTCCGCGCTGGAATCGAGGTTGATTGTGGAACTGACGCGCCAGAAAAAGTAGCGCATCGAAGCAAAGCAACTTAGAAAAACGATCAGCGGGCGCATGAAACGCTTGAAGGCGACCAGCAGCGCCAGGGCGATCATTGCCACGGAGACCTGCGCCTGCTCCCCCGGGGAAAGCGGCACAACGATCGCAGAGTAGAGAAACGGAAGTGCGATGACCAGCAGGACGGCAATTCCGATCAGCCACCGTTGCAGCACAACTCGAGATGTGATGTGGATGACGCGATTCATCTGCTGCTCTAGAATCTCACTGCCAATCCCGCATAAAGCGTCTGTTGCGTATAAGGTCCAAAGGTGTCGATAACGTATGTCACCGGTAGAGAGATACGCTCGGTTATTCCGACGCTCACGGTTGCGGAAAGGCCGCTGGCCAAACGTCCTGTCGCTCCTGTGTAATTTTGTGATCCCAGGAAACCCGAAACCCTGTAGCTCAAACCGTCATCGGAGCCGCCCTTGGCCTCGACGCGACCGATGTTGCTAACGAAATTCCTTGGACTGAAGTAGCCGCCGACTCCGGCACGTGTCACTCCCGGAGTTGGTGAGATGGCGTCGCTGCCTATGCGCGTCGAAGCGACTGGCAGGCCGCCGCGGGTCAGGAGCGACGCGCCGCCGAAGCCAAAGCGGTTTTCGTCGAAGCCGAAATAGCTGAACTCATACGCCACGCGAAGCAGGCTTAGAGGTTCGTCGGGACTCGCCACGATGCTGTAACCGACGCCTCCACCAGCGGTTTTGAAAAAGTTTGAAGGCACGTTGTTCCCGGCGCGGTTTCCAAACCCGCCTTCGCCAAATATGTCGAAGTTGCCCGACAACCGTGATGAACCGCCAACCACGAAGCGGTTTTCCATCACGCGGCCGACGAGTTGTCCGGCGAAAGGACCGGTCACAGGACGGATTCCCGTTGTCGATAACAAAGACTCCTCGACGTTGCTGCGGCGCGCTGTAACGGACAGGTACGTATGATCGGAAGCGGTGTACGTCACAGAGGCAAGCGCGTTAATGCTGCTGGTGTCACTACTGAATCGCGAGGCGCCTGCCTCGACATGAGCCTCGGTGGATTCGGAAAGCTTTGTGTGAATCCCCGCCGTAACGTTCGTTCCCTGTTCCTTGAACAGGTCGCTCATGGGCAAGTAGTCCGTACGCGTGCCCGTTAACTGAAAGGCGGCAGAAGGTCCCAATTTGAGATTCAACCGCCCGCCGTACCGAAAGAAATCGAGCCGATTGTTCAAGTCTCCGGATTCGGTGTGATAGTCGATAATCGCTTCCACGCTCGACCGCGTATCCGCATCGATCTGCCGTTTGAGCCGATCGATTTCCTGCTGAGTGACCGGACGCTGGACACCTGAAGCCTCCTGCGCCTGAACGGCGACGTGACCGCTGAACGCAAACACAGCAACGGCAACAGCAAAAAACGTCCTCATGGAGGTACCTCTCCTTTCACAGGTCTGTCATTCAGAACGCCTTCCCACCGGCAGAACGCCTTTCCGCCGGCTTGTCTATCCTTGCCAGCAGCTCGAGAGCTTCCTTATTCCGGCCAACTTTCTGAAGCGTGCTGGCCAACTCGAATGCCACCCGGTCGGCCGGTTCATTGGCGTAGGCTTCTTCGAGATAGGGCAGAGCTTCTCTGTGTTTCCCGTTGCCTCGCAGGGCCCCGGCGAGACCCATCAGCAGCCGTGTATCGCGGAGTCCGAGGCGAAGGGCCTCCTTGTAATATTTCTCGGCTCCACGGTAATCATGTTTTTCCAGCAGGAGGTCCCCATACTCACGCACAATGCCGCGATCTTGAGTTGAGTTGACAATGCGGCCGAACTCCTGAGTCGCCCTTTTCAAATTCCCGCTTCCTTTTAGGGCGCGGGCGTACCCGAGGCCGGCTTCAGCACTTGACGGCATTTCCTTGTGAGCCTTTTCGAGGGGGCCGACGGCTGATTGAAATCTCTTCGTGGAAAGCAGGCCCAAACCGTATGTCAGGTTCAGCCGCGCATCGTCAGGATTTCCGCGAAGGAGCGCTGCGTAAAGCGGAAGTGCAGCATCCCAATCGCGCCGCGATGCATATAGGGCAGCGAGCTGAAGCCTGATCTCGGAATCGTTCGGCCGCACGGCAACAAGCTTCCTTAAGCGCGTCTCGGCTTCGCTGCTGGAGCCTGTTTGAACCAGGGCAAACGCATAATCCTTCTGGTCCTGAAACGTCATCAGCTCCTTTACCGCATCTGCTGAGAACATCTCGACGGCTTCTCTGGATTTTCGTTCCCACACGAGAACGCGCGCGAGTTCGAGCCGCGCGGCGGCATCGTTGGGCTTTACTCGAAGAAAATCTTTGTATTTATCTTCCGATTGGTTCCACGTCACACGCTGACGCGAGTAGATGCGGGCAAGCTGCTGGAGCGCTGTCGCGTTGTCGTGATCCAGCGGCAGAACTCGCTCGTATTCTTGCGCGGCGAGGGACTCCCGGCCGGCCATCAGTTCGCTGCGAGCCACACCCAGTTGGGCATCGATCGATCTTGAAGCCAACGTCAGGGCCTGGCGATACGCGATCAAGGCCTGCTCCACGTGCCTGGACTCGAGAGCCAAGGCAGCGCCCCGAAGCAGGCGCTCGACAGTTTCACCAGATGAAGCCGCCAAAACGGGTTCTTCGCCGGGTGGCCTCCGGACACGCATCAGGTACGCGCCATATCCGAATGACACGACGACGACGATTCCGAACACGATCAGAAATCGATGGATAACCTGTCGCACACTCATGCGAGCCTTGTCGGAAAGACGCCTCTTGAAGGCACGAACCTTGCCAAATCATGGCAGCCGATTTTGCAAGCATTTATGCGATCCAAACGCGGAAGGAGAACGAATGAAGGAAGCGGATTCAGGGATAAATTGCAGACTGTTAGCTTTTCTCACTACAACAGAACTCTATCCTGAAGGGATCCAGGCGTACTGGAAGCCATTCGTTGATTGCCTGGTAAACCCGAAGACTGAAGAATGTCAGTTCTACGAAAAGAAGTCGTGGGAGCCCGACGTTTACGACCTGAATCCAGTTTCGTCCTGGGAACCTGATCTTCCGGACGTTTACAAGGTCGGAGGGGACGTATCCCAGCCCAAGGTACGATCCAGGGTGGAGCCCGTCTATACACTCGTGGCAAGGCAAGCGCGGATTCAAGGAACAGTCCTGCTCCAGGCAATCGTTACCAGGGATGGCGGGATCCAGATTCTTCGAGTCATCCGGCCATTGGGCTACGGTCTCGAAGAATCGGCAGCAGAAGCCCTCAGCAAGTGGACCTTTCATCCGGCTACTCTCATGGGGCAACCGGTCAATGTAACCTTGTTTATCGAAGTTAACTTTAACTTGAAGCACTGAAGTGGCAGTGTCGAAGAACAGCCCGGATCACATCGCATTCACGGCACTGCATTGGATTTGCTGATCCCAGCCCGGGTGAATTCCAGCAAACGCGCAAGTGAAGGCGCACCGGCAAAGCACCAGGCCGCGATAACGGGGTCGCAGATGGCGCATCCCAACGAAGATGTGGCATCAAACGGAAGAATGGGGTTTCCGTACAGGTGATGAAGGATGTCCCAGCCCGTGTGCAACAGCCAGCCTATTCCAATGAATCGATAAGACCGCAGGCCGTTGTAAGCGCAGATCGCCATCAGTATATTGAAGGCCAACTCCCATTTGCCGAATCCCCCGCCACTCAAGTAGGCAGCGCCTGCGCCGCCGACTATGATTGCCATAAAGTTCCTTCTGTTCGGCTCCTTCATCAGCGAAGACAGCAGGATAAATACAATGGCGACGATCACCGGAGCGATCCACTGGATCGTCGTGTCAAATTGTGCAGTAGAGTGCAATGGCATAGAAACTCCTTTGGACAGGGGAATCATCGTATACGCCGCAGAGCGGCTTTCTTCTTCTTCTTCGCATCCTTCGGAAGCGCACGCCCGAGGAGCGCGTCGAAGGCGATTCGCGCACGCTTGTCGGCCCTGGGGTCCCTGACGAATCGGAGGAACGCGTGATGACTGAGATAGATCCCGCAGAGTTCCCAGACGAACTGTTCAATATCCAGATCGCGGCGCAGATGTCCGAGGTCGACAGCCTGTGCGACGTGTTGAGCGAGTAGAGCGCGCCAGGACTTTTCCATCTGCAAGAGCTGCTCTCGAACCGGTCCTTCCGTGTCGTCTAATTCGAAGATGCCGGCTGCAATCGGGCAGCCTCCGGCCAGACCTGCTCTGGCCGTCCATCCCAGCCAGTTTCGGAAAAGCGCCTTGAGACGCGGCAACCCTTCGGCCGCACGCATGGCTGGAGCGACAACGTGCTCCGCGGCGATCTGAGCGGTGTGTTCAAGGAGGCTCAGCTGCACCTCTTCCTTCGATCCGAAGTGGGCAAAGAGGCCGCTTTTGGACATGCCGGTCCGTTCCGCGAGCGTCCCGAGGGTGATGCCGGAGAGACCGGAAGTGCTGAGCAGATTGGTTCCCGTCTCGATGATCCGGGATCGGGTTGGCAAAGCTGCTTTCGTCATGCCGCAAAGAATAGCACGACCGGTCGTACTATACCAGTGCCATGGAAAAGCCTGCCGATGCCAGCTATTTCGGGCGGCCGGTGAAGCCCTGAGCAATCATGTCGATTTTGTAGATCGCCTTGGCGTTATTCCTCACTCCCTCAGGAGTTCTATACTCTTTGCCGTCCGGGCCGGTCATGCCTGAGCCCTTCGCGTAAAGCACCTTCTTGTTCGGTCCGGAGAACGCCACGCTCGAGGCGGACCTTGGCAGAGGAATGACGCCCAGGTACTTTCCTGCGGCACTGAACACCTGAGTACCGGAATCGCCGCTTGTGACGTACAGACGACCCTCGGAGTCGATGCACATGCCATCTCCATTGCCGCCGGCTTCCAGCGTGGCAAAGTCCCGCTGATTTTTGGTCGTGCCATCCGGCTGAACATCAAGAGCCACGATGGTCTTGCCGTTGGTGAGGTAGAGGGTTTTCTCGTCGCGGCTGAGCATCATTCCATTTGTACGTACTTCCTTGCCCACAATCAGGCTCACTTTACCGGCGGCATTGACGAAGTAAGTTCCCACGTCATCCGAGAAATACGCCCCACCCCTGGAATCGACGACGACTTCCCCCATGCGCCAAAACGTCTTGTCCCCGAACTTGCTTGCAAGGACCTGCCGCATTGGAGAAAGGATCACCAGTTCCGCCGCTTCATGACATTGGTCGGGATGTCCGCCCGGGTCCGAGCAGGTCCTCTCCGCACCAACGAGACGGCCCTTGTTGTCGATGGCCAGGGCTCCTGTGCCGTGAGTGTCCTTCACAAAAATGGAAAACTTGTCGTTCCGGTCGAGCATGCCAACCGTGCTGGGCTGTTCCTGTGCAAACAACAGACCGCCGTCTTTTGTGCCGACGATGCCGTCGGCATTGTCGGGTCCTTGCCAGACGAGCTTCCATTTGGCGCCGGCGGCGATCACGGCTGGGATGCCGGTAACAGTTACCTCCTTCGCAGGAGTCGGTTGTGGGAAGGCGTCTCGTTGCTGTGAGGCGGCGATCCCGCCGAGAACAAGAGCCGATGCAAGGAAACAGGAAGCGGTCATGGACACTGCTTTGGATTTCATAAGGTCTCCAGGTTGGCAGGCGGGAGTATACATCGACCGTGTCGTTGTGCGCAGGGCAAGAGAGGCGTACTATCTCCGAAACCGGCGTCCGAATAGGAGGGTGAAATGTCCTGGAAATCTTTAGGCGTCCTGGTCGCAGGGCTCGCGTTTTGTACGAGTCTGATGGCGCAAGACAAACAAAGCGAACCGTTCCTCGGAATCTGGGAAATCAATCTGGAGAAGACCATCAACTATCCGCAACAAAGCCAGATGATCATCAACGTACCCGCACCTGGCGGCGGTTTCATCAGCACACGCGCTACGATCGGCAAGGAAAACAAGTCATCGAGCGCCGAGGTCCATCCGGTTGCTTTCGATGGAAAGCCTCACCTGACGACGGGAGGCGATGTGCGCGAGATTACCTACAAACTGATCGATCCGTACACGATCGAAAGAACGCACAATCGAAACGGAACAATCTCAGTCGATACGGAACAGGTCTCCAGGGACGGCAAAACGCTGACAGTCAAGCAGGCGAACGCCACCCGAATCTACGATAAAAAATT
>QHXD01000186.1:3803-14619 GCA_003223895.1 Acidobacteriota bacterium | reverse complement strand
GACGATGATCAGGCCTTCACGGGTCCTGATTTTTGCAGTATGCATGTTGCTGGCGCCGATGAGCCATGCGCGCCGCACCCCGACTAGGGAGTCGGTGGCCAGCAAGAAAGGCAAAAGACCCGCCACCTCGGAGCACTTCGACGCCGAGAAGATGTCCTCGATGGGTCACCTGGCGCACCTGGCAGCGACAGGCAGGCTGGACGGTTCCATGGCCAAAGCCCGGGCTGGAAAGCCCGATGGCACCTCTGTTGTTGTAGATAGGGCGGTTTTCGATCAGGTGGCAGCCGATACTCCCCAGGTAAACGACGATAACGAAATCCGTCCCGCAGGGGGGCAGGCACAACCCTCGATAGCCGTTGACAGTACGGGCCGGCACATCGTAATCGGTCTCAACGATACGAGAGGTTTTGGACTGAATCCGGCGTCCGTCTCAGGCTTCATGTATTCCGACAACGGCGGCCAGACCTTCACGGACGCGGGCCAGCTTCCCGTCACAACCGAGATCAGTTTCGTCGGTACCACAGCATACCCTCAGGTTTTTGGCGACCCGGAAGTGAAGTACCTCGGCGGCTCGATCTTTGTTTATTTCTCCATCATGGTGAAGAAGTTCGGTACCGGCGACACTGCTCAAACCCTGGGTTTTCATCGATCCATCGATTTTGGTCACACCTGGACCGGTCCATTCGAAATCCCGCCCGCGACAAACCCGAATGGACTTCTCAATGGACTCAGTGTCGACGCGGCCGATAAGCCATTTGCCGACGTGGATCCGGATACGGGACGTGTGCTGGTGAGCTGGTCCAATTTCACGCCCTTCACACTCAGCGGGATTGAGATTTCAGCTACCTTTTCGGACAACATTCTGAGCGACACTCCGACCTGGTCTGCCAGGAGTATTGTCGGGGCAACCGCTGTGGATGGACAATCCTCGATCCCTCGCTTCGCCGGAAATGGCTCCCCGAATGTTTACATGGCCTGGCGCCGGTTTCCTGGGGATAACACGAGCAACACCGGACTTGCAAGGTCGACCGATAACGGGGCGACATGGAGTACTCCGGTAAATGCGTCCTCCGATTTTTTCATGGTGGACCAGGTGTTAGGCAATGACCGCGTCAACTCAGCTCCAGGATTGGCCGTCGACAATTCATCCGGCCCCGGCAAAGGCAATATCTATCTCGTATATTCGAATAATGATTTGAAAGACGGCGCCGACATTGTGTTTCAGCGCAGCACCGACGGCGGCATCAGCTTCACGAGTCCGCTGCGGATCAACAGCAGGCCAGGCAACGATCGGTCGCAATGGTACCCCTGGGTGACCGTTGATAACAGCAGCGGGCGGGTTTATGTCTTCTACTACGATCAAGGCATAGCAACGAATGGCGATCTCACCGAGACGTCCTACCAGTTCTCCGACGACTACGGGCTGACGTGGAGACAGCCCATGCCGCTCACGGATCGTCCTTTCAAGGCGGGATGGGGTAACGACACATGCCAGCCCAACCTAGGCGACTACAACCAGGCCGTCGCTCAAAACGGCGAACTCTTCGCCGCCTGGGCCCAGACAAAGCTCCTTCCGTTCACCGATGGGCTGCCCTCGGAGCGGATGGGGACTCCCGACATTGCCTTCAAACGCGTGCCTGCCCGCGCGACGAAAGTCAGCCTGAACTCCAATTTTGCTGGAACCACACTCATAGACGGCAACGGAAATGGTTTTATTGATGCCGGAGAGCAGGTCCGATTCAAAATTCCGCTCCTGAACTACGTTACGAATCGGAACCTGAATCCTTCTACGATAACCGGCATCCTTGCGACGCTTTCAGCGACTACGTCCAGTGTGACAGTTGTGCAGGGGACCTCGGGCTACCCCAGCATCGCTCCGGGCGCTTTCGCGACTAATGACCGAGACTTCGTCGTTCAGCTCTCGCCCTCATACGTTCGCGGAACGCCGCTCGATCTTGCTCTCAACGTCACCAGCAATCAAGGGTCGACCGTTCTGTTTCTCACTCGCCCGACAGGAACTCCGCTGCCGACCACGATATTCCAGCAGGATTTCGAATCGGTGCCGCCGGACTCGCTCCCCGCCGGGTGGGTGACTCAGCACGCCGGAGGCAACAACACAGTTCCGTGGACTACGAGCAATACCTTCAATGCCGGCAATAATGGGGCTTTTCACATCAATGCCAATGACGGCCTTTCGGAGAACTCCAATCGATGGGAACGTCTCCTCACGCCACTGATCGACGTGCCGGCGAACTCGGAATATGTGACGCTGGATTTCGATGTGAAATACGACACGGAAGAGGATCCGGACTTCAATATCCTCGCATACGACGGGTTCGTGCTTCGCATCGGAGACTACGGTCCGACTACATCGTCGCACGCCCTCCTTCGGACCATACTGGCGGAAGCTTTCGAAGAAGAGTTCACGACAGCCCGCCTGAATCACTACCCGAAGCATCTTCCACGCAGCCACAGCACGGCCTATTTCCAGGACATGTCGGCGTGGGCTGGAAACTCGGCGGGGTTGAAGCACGTGCACGCGAAGCTGAACGGAATGGCGGGCAGGTCTATCCGGCTTTGGTGGGAATATACACAGGACGAAAGCTCAACCTGCAATAACGTGAGGCCGAATTCGCCGGCCTGCGGCGTGCTTTTCGACAATCTGGTGGTGAAGAGCGTCGTCACGGTACAGTCGGATCTTTCAATAACGAAATCGATAACATCGGGCCGGGCAATTTCCGGAGAGAACATTACCTACACAATCGAGGCCACCAATAGCGGACCTACCCTTGATGTCAGCTCCACCGTTACAGACAATTTACCTCCGCTGCTGAGTTTTGTTTCGTGCTCGGCTACTGGCGGTGGGACATGCGACGGATCGGGTAACAGTCGCATTGTTACATTGCCGCCGGGATCCCTTCCCCAGACCATCACGCTCGTGGGGGCCATAAGCTGTTCGGCGGCGGGCGGAACTCCATTACGCAATATAGCAACAATCGCATCATCGACGCCGGATCCCGACGCCAGTAACAACTTCTCGGCAGCTTCCACGAACATTGTGAATCCGCTGCCTGCGGCATCGTGTCCGGCTGATATCGTCACGACTGCGCCGCTTGGAGCCGCGTCCGCGGCTGCGAGCTTTACGGTCACAGCGACCGACAATTGTCCGCTGCCGTCCAACGCCATAGCCACCCGGCCTGCGTCGGGTTCCGCCTTCCCCATCGGCACGACAAAGGTTACAGCTACTGTGACGGATTCGGGAGGCGATCAATCCACTTGCAGCTTCAATGTCACGGTCAATGCGCCAACCACAACTGCCGTCGGCCCGGCCGCGGGCCAGTACAGTGACGCGGTGAACCTGACGGCGACCGTGAGTCCCACGCCTCTTTCCGGTCAGAATGCCACGGGCTCTGTAAACTTTTTTGTAAATGGCCGGCCGGCCGGTTCAAGTCGCGTCAGCGCTTCCGGTATTGCGGTTCTTCCGTACCTCATACTTCAGGGGCAGGGAACTTATTCGATCACAGCAAACTACGTCAGCACGAACCCCTTCTTCCAGGACAGTTCGGGTTCCGGCTCGCTAACCGTCACCAGGGAGGATGCCGCCGTCACACTTTCGCCTTCGAATCCGGGATCGATTCCAGCGACAAACCCGGACGGGACGGCAAGTTTCTCGTTGAGCGCAGCCATAACCGAAGTACCGGATGGAAGCACTGGAGACATTTCGAATGCAGTTCCCGTCAGCTTCACTCTGACGCCAGTGAGTTCCGGCTCACCGATCACGGTTGTGGCGACGACTTCCGGTGGAGCCGTCGGAACGCTCACGGCGACGGCGAGCTTCACGGGTGTACCGCTCAACACCTATGAAGTCACTACGAGTATCGGTGGAGACTTCTACCGTGGCTCTGCCAGGTCGGTGGTCGCTGTCGTGAACACTCCCACGGGGAGCGACGTGGCGTTCACGCCTGTGGATCAAACCACCGGCCAGCCGTCGCCCATCAGCCTTACCTTCGGAAATGTTACTGGCCCGGGAACGACCACGGTGGCGAGCACAATGCAGGGCCCGCCGGCGCCAGCAGGCTTCAGGTTCGCCAATCCGCCGACGTATTACGATATCCGGACAACCGCGACTTTCACCGGTACAGTTCAGGTCTGCATCAATTACAGCGGCGTGCAGGTAGGCAACGAGAGAAACATCCGGCTCTGGCGCTTTGCGAACAATCTATGGCTTGACATCACGATTCCGAGCGTGCCGACCTTCCCGAATCCGAACACCACGACGAAAACGGTGTGCGGTGCTACAACGTCATTCTCGCTCTTCGCTCTCGCCGAACAGGTGAACTGGCCGCCGACAGCCAACAGCCAGTCCGTTCGTACGAAGGGCAATAACTCGGTTGCGATCAAACTGACCGGCGCCGACCGAGATGGCGACACACTGCTTTTCAACGTGGCAACGCAACCGGCTCACTGGACGCTGACCGGCCGCGGCGCGAACGTGCAGTACACGCCGGCGCAGAATTACATTGGGCCGGACAGCTTCACTTTCACCGTATCGGATGGCGTCTTCCCGCCGGTTTCCGCCACGGTAAACATCACCGTGTACGACGACACTCCACCGCTGCTGTCGGTGATGGCAACTCCGAAGGCGAACAACGCCGGCTGGAACAATGGTCCGGTCAGTATTGTATGGACCAGCGTCGATCCCGAGTCGGGAATCGCGTTTGCGGCAGGCTGCGACCCAGTCAAGCTGAGCGCAGATACGGCCGGGACTGTGCTGAGCTGCAAAGTCACCAATGGCGCAGGCTTGTCGTCCACCAGTTCCATCACCGTGCGGATCGACACGTCCCCTCCCGAGGCTTACAACCAGTTCGATCCGGTGACCAGGACCGTGCAGGTGTTTGCGCGCGATGCGCTTTCCGGCGTGCCTTCGACAGCGGTCACTGGAAGCTGTGTCAAGAACACGTGGGGCGGCGACGATAAAGACGACGATGACGATACGGGCAACGAAGGCAACGATGCCACGGCTAACGACCGCCGCGATGATTCCTACAGCGCGCAGCTGTGCAACTACACGATTACGGACGCTGCCGGAAACAAGCTCGTGTTGGTCGAAAAGCTGAAACAACCGACCGAAGATGGTGACCATAAATATGAACTGAAGGTGCACGTCATCAGCACCCAGTACAACAACGATTCCCCGATCGTTGCGCCGCACAACAGGCAGCATTTTCAATGGTCTTTGGATAAGGATGGGAGTCTTAAGACTTTCGATCAAATCATGGTGGTCGGTCAGGACAAGAACCGATTTAAAGTCGTTGCAAAGTTCGATGCGAAGAAAAACCAGACTAAAATTCAGATCAAGGACAATTCACAGGTCACCAAAGACGGCGATAACAACAAAGACGATAAGGACATTATTGTGAAGCCCGGATCGGATCTGCTGCGAATGGCGACGCGCGCGGGATTGCTGGATATCGAGTTTTAGTTAAGGGATGAGTATTTGTGGCGTTACCAAAAAAGCGTTGTTCAGGGTGACCACTTCGCCGGCCGTCGTTACCGTCACATAGGTGGAACCCACCGGTGCGACGTTCGAGATGGACAACTGCACCAACAGGCTGGTGGCACTGTTGACGGTGAGTCCCGTAACCGAGACGCCCGGACCGAGATCCACCTGCGTCATCCCCGGAGCAAAGTGAGTGAATTGGCCGGCGATCGCCACCGTGACCGTATCCGCCTGTTTGGCGGTGTTCGGACTGACGGCCATGATCACGGGTGTTCCCGGCGTCACGCTAAAGGCATTGCTCAGCGTCGCCAGTTCAGGACCCATCGTCACTATTAGCGTTCGAGAACCCAGCGCGGCCGCTTCGGGTATCGTCAGGTATGCTGTTAGCAAAGTAGCGTTGGTTACTATGACGCTGTTGACCGTTATGCCATCGATCCTGACCTGGGTCAGGCCCTGGACGAAGTGCGTAAACTGGCCGGTCACCGTCAGCGCCACGTTCTGTCCTTGTTGACCGCTGTTGGGCATAGCTGTCGTGATAATGGGTCTGCCCGGCGTTACCGAAAAGGGGTTGTTCAGAGTGCCCGCTTCCGCGCCTGTGGTCACGGCTACCTGGTGAGAACCCACGGTGGCCGTGCTCGAGATCGTTAGCTGCGCCATCATGCTCGTCGCACTGTTGACGGCAAGTGCTGCGACGGAGACACCGGAACCGAAATCCACTTGCGTCGTCCCCTGAGCAAAATGGGTGAACTGGCCGGTGATTGCCACGGTGACAGTATCACCCTGTCTACCCATGCTCGGGCTGACTGCCGTGATCACGGCTGTTCCCGGAGTAACGCTGAACGCGTTGCTCAGCGTCGCCAATTCAGTACCCGTGGTGACCGTTAGCATTCGAGAACCCACGGCGGCCGCTGCGGGTATCGACAGGGATGCTGTTAGCAAAGCAGCGTCGGTTACGGTAACGCTGTTGACGGTGATGCCGTCGATACTGACCTGGGTCGCGCCCTGAGCGAAGTGCGTAAACTGACCCGTCACGGGACCGTTGTTAGGCATGACCGCCGTGATGACGGCGGGTCTTGCCGTCACCGTGAAGCCATTGTTCTGAGTCACCGCTTCAGCGCCTGTCGTCACCGTCAAGGCTCGGGGACCCGCCGCCGCGGTGCCGCCGACTTCCAGTTGTGCAGTGAGCGCTGTCGGACTGGCCACCGTCACATTCACCACCGTGACGTCGGCTCCGAAACTAACCTGGGTGCTTCCCTGGACGAAGCCGGTGAATTGTCCCGTCACGGTGACCACCAGGTTCTGGCCCTGCTGACCGGTGCTCGGATTCACCGTTGTGATCGCCGGGGTGCCCGGAGCGACCGTAAATGCGTTATCAAGCGTGACCACTTCGGCGGCGGTCGTCACCGTCACGCGACGAGAACCCACGGCGGCAGTGCTCGAGATGGCCAACTGAGCCGACAAGTTTGTGGCGCTGTTGACGGTGAGTGCCGTGACGGAGAAGCCGGGACCGAAATCCACTTGCGTCGTTCCCTGAACAAAGTGGGTGAACTGCCCGGTGACTGACGCTGTGGCCGTATCGGCCTGCTTGCCCGTGGTCGGACTCACGGCCGCGATCACGGGTGTTCCGGGCGTCACGCTGAAGGCGTTGCTCAGAGTTGCTGTTTCACTGCCCGTGGTAACCGTTAGCGTTCGAGAACCCACGACGGCCGCTGCCGGGATCGTCAACGCTGATGCCGTCGATACTGACCAGGGCCGGGCCCTCCGCGAAGTGCGTAAACTGACCCGTCATTGCTAGCGTCACGCTCTGCCCTTGTTGACCGCTATTGGGCGTGGCTGTCGTGATGCCCGGTGGTCCTGCCGTCACCGTGAAGCTATTGTTCAGGGTGACTACCTGTGCGCCTGTAGTTACCGTCACGTTGCGGGGGCCGATAGCTGCAGTCGGTAATACGCTCGCTTGAGCGGTCAGGCCAGTCGGGTTTGAAACGCTGACGCTGTTGACGGTGACACCATCACCAAGGCTCACCTGCGTTGTACCGTGCACAAAACTGGTGAACTGGCCCGTGATGTTCACTGTGACAGAATCACCTTGCCTGGCGCTGACTGGATCGACCGATGCCAGCGCCGCAGTGCCTGGCGCGACTGTAAACGCGTTGTCGAGAATAGCCACCTCAGCACTCGTCGTGACGGTCAACGTCCGCGTTCCGGGCGTTGCGTTGCCGGCAATATTCAGGCGTGCGGTCAGAGACGTCGGATTGGCCACAACAACATTAGTAATGGTCAGATCGGCGCCTAAGCTAAGTTGTGTCGTTGCCTGATCGAAGTGCGTGGATCGCCCGGTGACCGAGATCGTCAAGTTGCGGCCCTGCTCGCCGGTGCTGGGATTAACGGTGGTGATTGCCGGTGTTCCTGCCAGGGCAGCGGAGAGGACATCGATGCGTCCGGTTCCTAACTGTTGCGCGTAATTTGGATTTTGGCCATCGATATTGACAGAGCCGCCGGCAATGGAATCCGCCACCCCAGTCGTTCGCATGGAACGTACAACTGCCGCCGTCGCCGCAACCGCGGCCGCACTGAAGGATGTACCGGAAACGATGCTGTAGTAGCCCAGCGGATAAGCCGAAAATATGTCAACTCCGGGCGCAGCCACAAAGACATGACTGCCATAGCTTGAAAAATAACCCTTTGTGTCTGAAAGGTCCGTCGCAGCCACAGCCAGTACTCCGGTAAAGGCGGATGGATACTCCGGTTGAGACGTTTTGCCGTTCCCGGCGGCTGCCACGAGCAGGACATTGGAAGCCTCCGCAAACTGCACGGCTTTATTGATAGCCAGTGAAGGGGTAAAACTGCCGAAGATCAGATTAATGACCTGTGCTCCGTGATCCACGGCGAATCGTATCGCCTTTGCAAGCGTGAACAGGTCGGTGTGCCCATCATCATCAAAAGCGCGTAGCGGCATGATCATACTGCCCGGCGCTATGGCAGCGATGATGCCCGCGGAGGCCGTGCCGTGTGCGTAAGACGGTGTCAGACTGGCTAAGATGGGGTTGGATAGGTCCATGAAGCCGGCATCAGCCTGATCCATGAAGCCGGCATCAGCCTGGTCCATAAAACCGGCGTCAGCCTGGTCCATGAAACCGGCGTCAGCCTGGTCCAGGAATGGCGATCCAGGATCCAGGCGGTCTGGTCGCGACGAAGTCGTACCCGCTCGTCAGATGGCCGACCAGCGCCGGGTGGGCGTAGTCCAGGTTCGAGTTGATGTCGGCTACAACCACTCCGCTGCCGGTCGAATAGGACCTTGCACTTCCAGCCTTTATCAGTTGCATCGAAGGCTGGTTTTTGTACCAATCCGCTGCCGTAGAAGCGGGCACCTGCACCACGCCACGTATACCAAAGCGTGGCAATGTCACGGATTTGTTGAGTTCCATCCACTGAATTCCGAGCAGTGACACTGTCCCGGGCGACGGAAGGAACGGTACGTTCACCAAGTACGTATCTGCACCGGGGATGCTGTCGACGACGGTGCCACCCAGGGTGGTAGCGATGGGTGTAATACTCGCGGCAGGTGGAATCTGGACGATGAGCGGAAAGGACGCAGCCACAGCCTGAGCGCTCAGGCCAAAAATCGAAATGCAAAGGATGATGAGGAAGAACCGACGTCCTGCCATAGACTCTCAGGGAACCCAGATCACTGAGTTGCCTTCAAACATTCAGCGCACCGATAATGGTGAGATTGGGAAGGTCGACCTGCAAACTCAAAGCACCTTCGGGCAGGTCGCTGAAATGGAATTCTCCCAATTCGTCGGCGGCCATACTTTCCATTCTCTTGCCGTTACGCAACAGATGAAACCAGGCGGTAGCAGTCAAATGTTCGGGGTTTCGGGGAAGCATTTGCCCCAACATTTGTTTCTGGCCACCTTCGTCCCAAATCTGGACATGAATGTCGAACTCTTCCGCCTGCAGGATGAGTTGTCTCATGTCCGTTGAAGCGCCTCGAGCGCCCGCCAGGTCGGGTTCAAGGAAACTGTCGAATATCACGGCGGCAAGAACGCAGCGGAGTCCTGGAACGAGCTCCTCCGACTCAGGCGGGTAGATATGGACCGCCCTTTCCAGGGTTTGCTCGGTAGGACTCTTCAAATGAGACCGCTTGATCGTCGTCAGAAATTGCTTCCACCCACTAAGGTACGCTGAGCAGCGGCCACAAACCTCCACGTGCTGCTTCCACAATGTTTCCTGGCCGTTCTCCAATCGCCCCTCCAGGAAATCGAGGGCCGTTTCCGGACTCAAATGCATTGTTGGCTTTCCTCCAGCGATAAAGAGTTAAGGAAGGGACTACAAAATACGCCGGATTTCAAAAAAACGCTATGGATTTCCTACAAGTAAGAAAGGTGCCCAATAAAAAGGATGCGGATGCTCGTGCCGAACGGCGAGCATCGCTGACCTGAAAGCGATCGATTTGGCAATGCCTTTTTGCCATTCCTGATAAAAATGGACCATCAGCGCCGCCGTGGACTCATCGTTCACATTCCAAAGGCTTAAAAGGAGAGACCGGGCGCCGGCGTATAAAAACCCCCGCATAAAGCCGAGCAGGTCGTCGCTGCCCGTTACTTCGCTCAGACCGGACTGACACCCGCTCAGGGTCACCAGGTTGGTCTGACAGACCATCGAGAACAGGTCGAGGGCTGTGAACCAGCCATCAGCCAGCTTGAAGCTGGAGAACATGGGATTGTCTCGGCGGAAAATCGCGTGAGTGGCGATGTGAAGAAACGACGACACTTTGCAGCTTTCGATGAACGTTGCGCGATCGGCCTGATCGTCCCGCAGGACCTCTGCATTGGGAAAGAGCCGACTTAACCTGGACAGCTCTTCTCCTATAAGCGGAGCTTTCTCGTCCGCTACTCCAACGAGCAGAGGCGATTTTCCCGGAACGTCTTTCTTTTCAAGGCAGTACTTCAAGACCGAGGCGCTGGGCGCGTAGGAAATTTCATATTTGTCAATGAGGTACTTCTCTCCGTCATATAAGGCATGGAAGGGCAGAAAGTGCAGGGCGCCGTGCGGCACGACCGCGATGTGGGGTGTGCGGATTTCAGTGATGAACGGCGCCAGCAGTTGCTCGTAGATCTCCTGCAACTGGTGGCGCACCGAGTCGAGAAGTTGTTCGGAATGAACGGCTACGTAATCGCGGCCCAGCTGGAATTTCTCGAACTGAAATCCCAGACGTCTTTGCAGTTTGAGAACGCCACTCGCCGAACAAAGCCGGCGAACAACCTTTACATCCCTTCGCGAAACGATGAATGCCAGCACCTCATCTCCGGTCGC
>QHXD01000186.1:2621-3769 GCA_003223895.1 Acidobacteriota bacterium | reverse complement strand
ATTCCGGGTCCACCTGCGACACTTCGCGCAAACTTCGCGCCAGCTCCTGCTCTTTAAGCGAGATGCTCTCGTAATTCGTTCGTGAAGTCACGGGGCGCGTTTCGGACTGAGAGTGGGCATACTGCACATTCAGCTCTTCCCGCAATCGATTGATCTTCGCCAGCATCGACTGCTCTGCCTGCCCGTGGATTGATGGCATACTGTGCGACAAGAGTTCGACCAATCCGCGTGAGCGTGCCCGTTCGCAGCAGGCGTATGCCGACGCGAGTCCTTCCGATGAATCCATCCGATCCAATGAAAGCCGGACAAGAGCGTCGTATGCCTGCTGCCGGCCTTTGAAGAAAGTCACGCGAAGTTCGTCATGATAGAGTCCAGCCTGATGCTTCTCCAACTCCTCTGCCGCGAGTTCGTAATGACTTCGGGCTTCGTCCCAACTCTGCATCCGTTCGGCGATCGCAGCGCACAGTACGTGGTAGGGATAGAGCACCAGCGGCACTCTTGTGGTCTGAACCAGCGCCGATATCTCTTTCGTTGAGGCTTCAGCTGCCACGAGATCATTGAGGGCCATCGCCGCCCGGCCCAGGAGCACCAGGCTGAAGATGCGTTTCGAGGGAATTGCCGCCTGTATACCCAAAGCGTGAGCTTCCCCGATACGCCGCGTAGACAGGTATATCTCCGCGCGATAAAGATTCAGCAAGCCGATCCAATAGAGATTGCCCTCTTCCTCGAATATTTTTTGAGCTGCGAGGAACGCGTCGAGCGCCTCGGCAAAGCGGCGCATCTGCATTAGCGCTACACCGTAGAATCCGGTAGCCTTGGCCTGTTCGTATCGCATGCCGATTTCCTTGAACTCTTCGGCTGCTCGTTCCGCCAGGATTGACGCATCTTTCGAAAGGCTGAGTTCCAGATAAATCTCCGCTTCGTCAAGATCACAAAGGGCACGGTACCGCTGGCTGCCCGTACGGTCAAAGCGCTGGCGGAGCCGGCTGAAGGATTGAAGAGCATCGCTGTAACGGCCGCGTAAATAGTAAAGGTAGGCGCGATTGTAACTGGCCTGCGCCGAGAGTTCGACCATGCCCAGTTCATCGCTCAATTTATCGGCTTGCTCGTACAGCTCATCGGCTCGTTCGACTTGATCAATCATCGAA
>QHXD01000186.1:0-2590 GCA_003223895.1 Acidobacteriota bacterium | reverse complement strand
TTCGAAAATCTCGGCGGCCGTCGTGTGATATTCCGCCCCTTGTGTATGTTCATCGAGACGATGATGCAGGATGCCGAGATTCGTGAAGAGGCGCGCCCGGCCTTCTTCGTCGTGGTTTTGGACGAACCATTTCTCAGCGACGCTTGCGATATCCAGCGCTTCCTGGCGCCTTCCCGCGTGCGCGAGAGCCACCACCCATCCGATCCGGTTCCGCGCCGCCTGCCGGTGTTCGCCGATCTCTTCCAGTTTCTCGACGAGGCTTTTGTAATACGGAATGGCTTCCAGGTACTGCTCGTTCGCCAGGAAACTGTACCCGAGCATTCTCCACGCCTCGAGCATGAAGCGCTCGTTACCTGAGTCGGTGGCCAGCTGAAGAGCATGCCACGCAAGCGACACGCTTTGGGCCGACGCCTCGTTGCGGGGCTGCCCTGCAAACAGATTCGCGCTGCGAATCTCGCTCCAAATGCGGTCGAACGTCTGTTGAAGTGTTTCCTCCGGAGCCATCTCAGCCCAGCAATTTTTTCAGCTTTTCCAGACAACGTGCGCGGGTCGGGCCAATGCTGGCGACAGGCATCCCCATTTCTTCGGCAATTTCGGCATAGGTGGGTTCTTCTGCTGTGAAATAAAGGAGCTCGATCAGCCGCCGGCATCGGTCAGGCAAACGTCCCAGGGCTTGCTCGAGTGCATTTGAAATGCTCTTCGGCCAGACGCCGTGATTTCCGGAGCGCCAGGGCGGTGCGGCGGGTAACAGTGATGAGCCACACGGGCAAAGCTCCCACATCGCGCAAATCGGACAGGTGCTTGTAGAGCTCCATCCATACCTGTTGGAAGACATCGGACGCGTCTTCCGGGTCGGGACAAAGCGTGTATGCAATCGAATAAACCAGGCGACGATACCGGAACACGAGATCCTTCCAGGCCGCCTGGTCGTCCTTGACGCAACGCTCGATCAATTCAATGTCGACCCGACTCTTCACTAGGTTCCCTTACGGCAGAGCCGTTCCCACTGCATTACGCTCCAAAATACGGGCCGCCAAGGATACCACCGAAACGGCAGCTTCCCAAAACACGGATATCCTTGTAGAGTTTCCGCCTACAGCCGGATCAGGTAAGGCTGTCCGGCCACCAACAGAACCTACACTGTGATGGAGAATATTACTCGTCGAGTTGATAATTGGGGGCTTCTTTAGTGATGAACACGTCGTGGACGTGGCTTTCACGCAGAGAGGCTTCGCTGACCTTCACGAAGCGCGTTTTTGCCTGGAGTTCGGGGATCGTTCCGACGCCGCAGTAACCCATACCGGCTCTCAATCCACCGACCAATTGAATAACCATTGAGGACAGCGGCCCTTTGTAGGGAACACGCCCTTCGATGCCTTCCGGGACCAGCTTGCCCGGTGTCTCCTGGTCTTCCTGGGCGTAACGGTCTTTGCTGCCCTGCTGCATCGCACCAATCGAACCCATTCCGCGGTAGGACTTGAAAGTCCGGCCCTGATACAGGATCGTTTCGCCCGGGCTTTCGTCAGTGCCTGCGAAAAGCGATCCGATCATCACCGCCTCGGCTCCTGCGGCCAGCGCCTTCGTAACATCGCCGGAAAACTTGATCCCGCCATCGGCAATCAACGGAATGTTTCCTTCATGGGTGGCGCGGGCGCATGAAAGGATTGCCGTGATCTGCGGCATTCCCACTCCGCTGATGACGCGTGTCGTACAAATCGAGCCTGGACCCATGCCAACCTTCACGGCATCCACGCCGGCGCTAACCAGATCCCGCGCGGCGTCTTCAGTAGCGATGTTGCCCGCGATAATCTCCATGTCCGGGAATCGCCGTTTCGTTTCCTTCACCGCCTGGAGCACTCGCGACGAGTGTCCATGTGCCGTGTCGATGACAATCACATCGACCTTGGCGCGCACGAGTTCAGCCATGCGTTCCATGTAGTCGCCGGTCGCGCCGATCGCCGCACCGACACGCAGCCTGCCCTGAGGGTCCTTGGCGGCGAGCGGGTACTTGATCTTCTTGGTGATGTCCTTCACCGTGATCAGCCCCTTCAGGTTTTGCTCCTTGTCCACGACGAGCAGTTTCTCGATCCGATGTTTGTGCAACAGACGCTGCGCTTCCTCCAGCGTTGTGCCGACCGGGACCGTCACGAGGTCCTCCTTCGTCATCACCTCGCGAATCGGAAGGTGGAACCGCGTTTCAAACCGCAGATCGCGGTTTGTCAGAATTCCCACCAGCCGGCCGTTTTCCGTGATCGGCACACCGGATATCATGTAGTGGGCCATGAGCTTTACGGCATCTTCGATCTTGTCATTCGGGGACAGGGTGATCGGATCGACGATCATCCCGCTTTCCGACCGTTTCACCTTGTCTACTTCCGCAGCCTGTTTATCGATCGACATGTTCTTGTGAACGATCCCGATGCCGCCCTGCTGCGCAAGCGCGATCGCCAGCCTCGATTCGGTAACCGTGTCCATCGCGGAGCTCACGATCGGCACGTTCAATTCGATTCGGCTGGTCAGTCTGGTGTTGATTCGAACTTCGGAAGGAAGGACATCTGACTTCAGAGGAACGATCAGAACATCGTCAAAA
>QHXD01000185.1 GCA_003223895.1 Acidobacteriota bacterium | reverse complement strand
GTAGCCGCGCAATCCGATGCCTTCCTTTAGGTGGTCCATTGCCAGAAGGTGATCCTTCCACTGGGCATCCACGATCTGCAGCATGAGCATCCGTTCGTGGTAACGCATCGGAGCTGCACCGATGATGGCTTCCTTCTGGTCGTACTTCTCGTGCGCCTTCGCGAGAAGCGCTTCCTCGAGTTGCTTCGAGCCGAGCTGGCTGGGATC